>NZ_JAGGQN010000011.1:0-101826 GCF_018613275.1 Bacillus sp. ISL-4 | reverse complement strand
CGCCTCCTCCTACTCGATTTAGTGTTTGTTTTTAATGGGAAAGAGCCTTAAAATGTTCAGAAAGGGGTGTAGGAACACAATGATCAATCGATTACCAATAGAAATCGCAAATATATTACAAGCAAGCAAAAAAAATCCTGTTCAATTCGAGGAATTAATCAGGAGCGGCGGATATCTGCCTCCCGAGATGGAGCTGATGGTGGATGCCATTACTGCCTTAAGCATGGGGAAGAATATCCTTTTGAAGGGTCCGACAGGGGCTGGAAAGACAAAGTTTGCCGAGACATTATCGAATTTATTCAACCAGCCGATGTTCAGTGTCAACTGCTCAGTCGACTTGGATGCCGAAAGCTTATTGGGCTTCAAGACGTTGGCTTACAAAGAGGAAAAACAAGTGATAGAATTCGTACCTGGACCAGTGACCAATTCGATGAATCATGGTCACTTCCTATATATAGATGAAATCAACATGGCAAAACCGGAAACTCTGCCGCTTATCAATGGTGTGCTTGATTACAGAAGGACAATAACGAATCCGTTCACGAATGAAGTCATAACGGCAAAAGATGGCTTTAATGTGATTGCTGCAATCAACGAAGGGTATGTCGGTACAGTGCCGCTGAATGAAGCGCTAAAAAATAGGTTTGTCGTAATTGAAGTTCCTTATATCGAAGGGGAGCAGTTAAAGCAATTGATAGAAACCAATACAAAGTTGAAGGATCCAAGAAGCATTGAATTGTTCGTTAAACTGTCGAGTGATTTGATAAATGCCGTGAATCAAGGGAAGGTGGCTGAGGATGCGGCATCGATCAGGGCTTTGCTTGATGCTTGCGATCTGAGTGTGTTGATCCCGCCGAAACGGGCGATTCTTCGTTCCATAGTGGATAAGTTGGACGAGGAACGGGAGCGTGAGTTTGTGAAGAACTTGGCTGACACATTATTCTAACTAGGAGAATGCCTCATGAAGTATATCCGTTTCAATGATTCAATAATAGATACGGCTCTTTTTTTACAGCTGCAGGATCTCTCGACTGTTTTATCCGGCATTCCTGAGCTGGAATTCGAATACAATTATGGTTCCTTCATTGATCTGATCGAGAATAAGGTCACAGCCAGCCATTTTTGGGAAAATGGCAATAAGGAAGTGAAGGAAGCGGGACTGAAAACGGACGTGCTCCTTAGGACGATAGGTACGCTGCATCATTCAACAATCCAGAGCATGAAGGAGTACCAGGATATCATCGGGGAAAGTTCGCTTCCGAAGTTTGCGGCCCAATTATTCGCTTTACTGGAAGACTTGCGATTGGAAGAATTGGTGAAGAAGGAAAGGCCAGGCACGAAAAAATGGTTTTCGGTAAGAGGGGCTTACCTTAAACAATATTTCGAAAGCCAATTGACGACGAATGTCACAAGAAGTTTTGCACTGGATGAATTATACTGCCTCATATATTTACTGCTTCAATCTGACAGGCCTGACCCGATTTTTCCAAGAGCCAATGTAAGGCAGCTGGAAGAACTGGAGAAACTCAAGCCGTTCATCCATTCTGTCTTTGAAGCCACTAAAACCAGTGACATCACGAGGATTTGCGAGCAAATCGTTTTCCGTGTGAACGATGGATACGAGGATACGATGAATGAATATTTCATCTTTCCCATTGCAAATGTGGAAAAGTATAAGGCAAATACCTTGTTTGATGAACTGACTAGAAATGATGAACTGTTAAACGATGATACAGAAGATGCAGACGAAGAAAAAAGTGAGTTCATTGATGAAAAATTCTCGACATGGCACCGGGAGAATAAGAACGGCGAGAGTAATTCGACTTTTCTTCAATTCGAATTGGAGCAGGGAACGAAAACAAGTCTGATGGGCGGAGGTGCACGGGAAGCTGAAGATGCCGACCAAGCACTGGCTTCCATCCAGGGTTCATCAGGGGAAAGTAAACAAAAGGAATACAATCAGAAGGAAACGCTGGAGAAGAAACAAACGAATATGGGCAAAAGTGGTGAACATCCATTTGGTGAAGAAAACAAAGACGTCGTTCAGGTAATCAAGGAAGCCAAAATGCCAACACTTACGGAAGAGAAACGCTACCGTGAATTTGTTGCGGATATCGAACCGTTCAAGAGAAAACTCTCCAGTACAATTGAAAAGACACTGGAAAATAAAAAGAACGCACCAAGAAAAGATTTGGTTTTTGGCCGCTTATCGAAGAAATTACTGCCGCTTGTTTTTGAAGAAAATCCTCGGGTCTTTTATAAAAAGAACCAGGATTCAAATGAAATGGATGCCGTATTCACATTGCTGATCGATTGCTCCGCTTCCATGCATAACAAAATGGATGAAACGAAACGAGGGGTCGTCCTGTTTCATGAAGTACTAAAAAAATTAAAGATCCCCCACTCGATCGTTGGATTTTGGGAAGATGCAAATGAAGTGAGAGAAGGATATCAGCCGAACTACTTCCATGTGATCCAGTCCCATTCCGGTTCTCTTTATCTAAACTCAGGAGCTAAGATCATGCAGCTTGAACCAGAGGAAGACAACAGGGACGGATACAGTATCAGGGTTGCCGCAATGGAATTGGAAAAAAGGCGGGAAAAGAACCGGTTCTTGCTCGTGTTTTCCGATGGTGAGCCGGCAGCAAGCGATTATGATCAAAATGGCATTGTTGATACACATCTTGCTGTTTCGGAAGCCAGGAAAAAGGGCATAGAAGTCATCGGCCTGTTTTTAGCGGATGGAGGCATCGAGGAAAGTGAAGAATTGACGATGAAAAACATCTATGGAAAAGAGCGCCTAATGATTCCGAGTGTAGCTGAATTGCCAGAGCAATTTACACCGCTGTTAAAAAAACTGTTGCTGAAGACCATATGAGAAACGAAGTTCCCCCCACTCGTCATTTAAAACGGGCAAATGCATTTGATTAGAATATTAGTAAAAAACGCAATAGGATTCAATGGATCTTACTGCGTTTTTTTGTAATGGAAGTTATTTGAAGTAAGTGAATATATTGATGGAAACTTGAAAGAACGAATACGATTCTTTTGGCGGGATTAGGGTAAACCATAAATGAGGAAGTGATCGTTTTGATGAATTTACTTTTTATGCTGCTTTATTTTATAATCATCGTTCTTGTTATTGAAATATCGGTTACCTTGCTGAAATTGACTGGATTAAAAAGCACAGTGGCCAGATTTCAGGTTATCTCCATGCTGACGGGTACTGGTTTTACAACTGACGAGTCAAAATCCATCATTGATCATCCCATTCGAAGGAAAATAAGCATGTTTTTAATTTTATTTGGTGCTTTCTCGCTTGCTGTTATCATTTCATCGATCAGTACATTGCTTATGGATGATCTGCGCTTGATGGAGTTAAGCATCATTATAGGAATTCTGGTGGTTCTAGTCGTATTAGTGAAATCTCCATTCCTGCATAATAGAATATCGAATAAGATGAAAAGTGAAATGTACAATCATTATGAATTATGGGAACACCCGATAGAGGAGGTCCTTTTTTTAGAAGATGAAGACGTGGTCATGGAAATCGATATTTATGAGGACTCTGAATTCATAGATGTCAAAGCCTTTGATGTCATATCACAGGGAGCGGACATCAATATCTTATTTATTGAAAGCGGAGAAGTGAAAATCAGGAAAGAGTTATATGAGTATAAAATCAAATTAGGCGATAACCTCTTTTTATATGGAAATAAAAATGAGATAGAAGACACATTCTCAAAAGAAATTGAAGAGATGAAGAAGAAAAAAAGTACATCGGAGTGAAAAGAATCCCAGCCCTATGTTAAGGCTGGGATCTTTTGAAGGTGGGCCTCATTAATGTTTTTTATTCGGTAATTTCTGAGCGGGATTCCCGTTGCCTTGACGGCGGAAATTGCCTTCTTCCTTTTTCTGCTGCTCTTGAATGCTTTCAACAAATTCCTTTGAACTTTTCATGGAATGTACCTCCTCCGATATTTTCTTCTTTACTATAACCAGAAGAGGTGAAATTCATGAGTAATGCATGGAATCTGACTACATTAACAGGGATAAAGACTAAATCTCATAGGAAAAAATGTCCTCTTTAAAAAAAGGGGATTTTTTTTATCGCTCACTGTACAAAGATTTCTACAGTGCTACATCTAACGGCTGATCTGGCCAATTGGGTTCCCTCCTGTTGCAAGTTTATTGATATAGCTGTCAAAGAGTTTGCTGGTGTATGGGTGTTTATTTCACGAGTGAATTGATAAGCCTGTGAATCAATCGTTTTAAATATCGGTGTTAGAATACATTACATAAGAATATTTTGAATATTGACAAAAATAAGGGTGGTATCTATAATAATCAATAATAATATCCATGAATAAACGTTTATTGGGGTTTTGCCTATGGAACGGACAATGACTGTCCGAGAATTATGTGAGGTGCATACTCATTTACTGGACAAGGATATTCAGATTCTTGAAAACCTATCAACGAATTTGTCGTTGATAGCCAATTTGAATAAAGCGAATGTGTTTATCGATTGTCCGGTGCTTGAAGGGAAGCATGCGATTGTCGTCGCAGAGGCATGCGGACATTCAGTGAAATCGGTTTATGATCATCCAGTTGTCGGAAAATTTGCCTATGAGGCTTTTGAACCGGCAGTATTTTATGTATTGCGGACCGGAAAGGACATGTTCGTGAATCGGGCATTGACTCAAGAGGGAGCAATGGTTCAGCAAAGTGTCGTTCCAATCAAGGGGGAATGCAATCGGGTCATCGCCGTTTTGATCATGGAAAAGGTGATTCACGAAGAACCTGAAACTTCAAAACAGTTTGATAGGCAAGATCAACAAAATTCCTTAGTTCCTGAATTTATCGAGGAGTCCATTTTCCTGATTAATAACCAAAACCGGCTTGTCTATACGAATCCTCCTGCCATTAATCTAGTATCGGATATATGTATGACGGACTGTGTTTTAGGTGAATCCATTTTCGATTATTTTCCTGGCTTTGCCGATGTTCTTGCTTCAAAAGAGGACATTTTAATGAAGGAAATGAACATTGGTAAAAAGATTTTCCAAATAAAGAAATTCCATTTGGGCAACAAGAATTCCGATGAAACGTTCATCATCATCCGGGACCTGACAGAACTGCGGGATAAAGAGAGAGAACTGATTAGCAAGTCAGTGGCCATTCGTGAAATTCATCATAGGGTGAAGAATAATTTGCAGACAGTCGCCAGTTTACTTCGGCTGCAAATGAGGATAGGAGCCCCTGAAGAAAGCAAGCCCCATTTATTGGTCAGTTTGAATCGGGTGTTAAGCATATCGTCGGTTTATGAAATCATTTTGGCAAGCAGTCAGGTCGATCATGTGGACCTGCTGGAGCTTATTAGGAAAATTGGCGATATGATCGTTCATACGGAGGGTCATGCCCGCCAAAGCCTGAGCATTGAATATAGTGGTGATGAGCTTCATTCCATTGATTCCGACATTGGCATTTCTGTCGCGCTGGTTGTGAATGAACTCATTCATAATTGTGTGAAGCATGCTTTCAAGGAAGGGACGGAAGGTAAGATTACCGTATGCTTTCAAAAGGATGGTCCTGAATTGGAAATTCAAGTAAAAGATGATGGCATCGGATATTCACCGGCAGTGAAACCAACTTTAGGGCTGGATATCATCCGCATGACGGTGGAAAATGATTTGGATGGGGAGTTTTCGATTCATCGGATTAAAGAAGGTACCCTGGCTTCTGTAAGATTTCCATACAAGAGGTAGGTGGGAGAAGTGGTCAAGAGGATTTTGGTCGTGGAGGATGAATCGATTGTTCTGCTTGATATAACGATCATGCTCAAGGATGCAGGCTTCGATGTGGTAGGACATGCCCGTAACGGCGAGAAGGCGATTGAATTGGCACATGCATTACAGCCGGATCTCGTTTTGATGGATATCAAAATGCCAAAAATGAATGGGCTTAAGGCTAGTGATGTGATATCCAATACCTTTCAGATTCCGGTCCTGCTTTTAACTGCATTCAGCCAGCGTGAATATATCGACGAGGCGAAGCGCGCGAATATCGTCGGATATCTTGTAAAGCCAATTACGGAGGCGAATTTGATTCCGGCGGTGGAGATAGCTTTGCTGCAAGCAGCCAATACAAAGAAGCATCAGGAACGAAATGCTCAATTGGATGAAACGCTCACAAATCGTAAAGTCATTGAAAAGGCAAAAGGAATTATCATGAAAAGAAAGAATGTAACGGAGGAAACCGCTTACAATAAGCTGAGAAGGCTAAGTATGGATAAGCAGCTTTCCATGGAGACGGTGGCACGTAGAATCATTGCAAATGATCAAAAACAAGTAAATAGATGAAGCAATGGCGCTTTGATGGACCAAATTGGTTGAAGGCAGGCAATTTCTGCCGAGCAACCTAAGTTTGGGCTATAATAGGCGTCTTTTTTTATACCCTTTTTTTAAAGACGAAAGGCTAAATCAAATCGGAATTCAGGGGGAATATGTATGGAGATGGTTGGTAAATTCGTCATTTATATCATTATGGTGTGTGCCGTTGTCGGTGCTATTGCATCGATTAAAGACAGTGAGCAAGGCTTGGGCAAACAGTTCATGGAAGGCTTGCATACCGTTGGCCATATATTTATCCCGGCAGCTGGAATCATGGCCTCGATCCCTTATTTATCATGGTTCATCGATACAGTATGCGGCCCGATTTTCGCTGCGATCGGTGCAGATCCCGCCCTCGCCGCAACAACGATTTTGGCAACGGATATGGGGGGTTACCAATTAGCAGCCGAGCTGCAGCAATCATATGAAGGCTGGATCATGGCGATGATTGTCGGATTCATGTCTGGGGCAACGATTGTATTCTCGATTCCAATGGGACTTGCGATGCTGGAGAAGCGTGATCATAAATACATGGCACTTGGTGTCATGTCAGGAATCCTGACGATTCCGATTGGCGCTTTTATCTCAAGCGTGCTGGTGGTGGCAACGAATTCGAAAATCCGAGAAGTGATTTCCACGAATGCGGATTCTACATATGAATTCGCGTTGAGCTATTTGAAAATTGCCCTGAATCTTTCCCCTCTTCTTATTTTTGTGGTCTTGCTCGCGTTAGGTCTTTATTTCCTGCCGGATTTGATGATCAAAGGTTTCATGTGGTTTGGAAAAATAATGGATGCCGCGATCAAACTTGTACTCGTGTTTTCAATCGTGGAAATTTTCACCGGACTGTTTTCCAATGTACTTGGTGTTTGGGGGTTCCATCCGATCATGGCGGATAAGGCAGACCAGTTCCGTGCCCTGGAAACGGCGGGGTATATCGGGATAATGCTGGCAGGTGCTTTTCCAATGATTTACCTGATTCAAAAATACGCAGGCAAGCCGCTTGAAGCGATGGGCGGCAAAATCGGGCTGAGCAAAGCGGGGAGTGCAGGGATATTAGCCACGGTAGCCAATATATTAGCGATGTTCAAACTTGTTAAAGATATGCCGCCGAAGGATAAGGTCATAAACATTTCCTTCGCCGTGTGTGCGGCCTTCCTATTAGGGGATCATTTATCATTCACAGCCAACTTTCAGCCCTCCTTGATATTGCCGATCATTGTCGGCAAGCTATCTGCCGGAGCGATTGGAATCGGTCTTGCTTACTGGCTGTCCGTTCCGAAAGCTTTGGAATTGGAGGAAAAGGATCGTGAAGCAGGAATTATCGGTGTAAATGAATATAAAACGAAAAACGAGGAAGAAAACAGCAATGAAATCCAAGTGGTGTAAAACTGGGGTGTGATTTTAATGAATGAACAGGTTGAACGAATCATCAGTGCAGGAATTGATATTGGCACCAGTACGACGAAACTTGTCATCAGCGAGCTTTCGCTTAGGAATGTGGCGGGTGGCGGACAGGTGCCAAAAATTGAAATTACCGAAAAGAAAATTCTGTATCGAAGTCCCATTTTCAGGACCCCGCTTTTATCCGATACGGTAATTGATATACCTTCAGTTCAAAGAATGGTGGAAAGTGAATACCATCAAGCCGGGATCACGATCGATAACATACAAACAGGGGCTGTCATCATTACCGGGGAAACGGCAACGAAACAAAATGCAGAAGAAATGGTTTACCGGTTATCTAAAGCGGCGGGGGAATTCCTTGTAGCGGCAGCCGGTCCGGACTTGGAGGGAATCATTGCCGCCAAGGGATCGGGTGCCCATCAACATTCCATAAAGACAAGGAAGACTGTAGCGAACATAGACATTGGCGGGGGAACGGCGAATATTGCCGTATACCGTTCCGGCATGCTTTGCGGAACTTGCACACTGCATATAGGAGGCCGTTTGGTGGAGTGGGAGGGAGCGAAGGTGAAGGTTGCCCCTTCATTAGGGAAATGGCTGAAATCAAAGGGGCTCTCTCCTATGAACGGTGATGGGGCAATGATTACAAATGAAATGGCGAAGGTGCTTTCGAGGTTTTTGGCTGGTTCATTCACAAAAGAAGATGAACTTCTTTTAGTGGGGAAGGAGCCATCATGGGAAGGGCGAATCGATGTGTTGATGTTCTCGGGAGGCGTCAGTGATTGCATCTATCATCAAGAACGGGAGGACAAAAGCTTCCGGGATATCGGCATGATGCTTGCCGCCTCTATTAAGGAAAATGAAGAATTGGCAGCATGGGAGTGGGAACAGCCCGTTGAAACGGTTCGGGCGACTGTCCTTGGAGCAGGCGCACATACGACTGAAATAAGCGGTGCGACCATTGAGGTGAATGATGCTCATCTGCCCGTTCGCAATATCCCGGTCTATCGGATCGATTTTCATGAGGTGATTGATGATGTAACCGCGAGAATGGCACATGCTGTTCAGGATGCGATCACGATATACGACGCCTTGCAGGAGGGGCTGAATTTTGCCTTTTATTTAACGAATTTACCTTATCAATCATTTCGGGACATTCACCAGCTCGCAGTCGCTTTTACCGAGGCTTTGATGCAAAAACCGAATTGGCTGCAGCCTCTGATCATTGTCATGGATAGTGATTATGGGAAGGCACTTGGTCAAACCATTCTAGCGAACCAACCGGATCTGCCGGTCATCTGCATTGATCAGACAGAAGTGGAACATGGTGATTATTTAGATATAGGAAGGCTGCTGCGGACAGGGGTCGTTCCGGTTGTAGTTAAAACGCTAACCTTTCACAGTTAGGAAAAGGAGGATTATACGATGAAATTATCCACTCAATACTTTGGGGAAATCCATCAGTTCAAATCGTTGAAAGAAGTCATGGCCAAAGCGAATGAAGAGAAATCAGGAGATAGGCTTGCTGGAATTGCAGCAGATTCGGTCCAAGAACGGATTGCGGCGAAAGCGGTGCTTAGCGAATTGACCTTGGCAGACATCAGGAACTATCCCCTGCTCTCCCCGGAAGAGGATGAGGTGTCGCGGATCATAGATGGTCTCATCAATGGAACCATCTATCAATCCGTGAAGAACTGGAGCGTTGCCGAGCTGCGTGAATATATTTTGAGTGACGAAACGACCGGCGAGGATTTAAAGCGATTAAGCAGGGGATTGAATAGTGAAATGATTGCTGCGTCAGCCAAGTTAATGTCGAACCTCGACCTTATCCATGCAGCCAATAAAATCGAAGTGCTCACCAAGAATAATAGCACGATCGGATACAAAGGAACGCTTGCTTCGCGCCTTCAGCCTAACCACCCGACCGACAATGTCGATGGCATGCTGGCTTCTTTAAAAGAAGGACTCTCCTATGGAGTCGGGGATGCACTCATTGGAATTAACCCTGTCGATGATTCGGTCGAAAGCGTAAAGCGGCTGCTTCATGCGACACAGGATGTCATCCAAAAGTGGAACATCCCGACCCAAAATTGTGTGCTTGCGCATGTGACCACGCAAATCAAGGCCGTACAGCAGGGTGCGCCTGCCGATATGATTTTTCAAAGCATCGCCGGAACGGAAACGGCCAATCGCTCTTTTGGAATTAACGTACAATTGCTCGAAGAAGCTAATGAGGTCGCGAAGGCCTATGGGACCGGCACAGGCCCGCAGCATCTTTATTTTGAAACGGGGCAAGGCTCCGAGTTATCGGCTGAAGCGCATTTCGGAATCGATCAGGTGACGCTTGAAGCCAGGAACTATGGATTTGCCCGCTATTTTGATCCGTACATTGTCAATACGGTCGTCGGATTCATCGGACCTGAATATCTATATAACAGCAAGCAGGTCATCCGCGCCGGGTTAGAAGATCATTTCATGGGAAAAATGCATGGACTGCCGATGGGTGTGGATATTTGCTATACGAATCATATGAAAGCGGATCAAAATGATATCGAGGACTTGGGTGTACTTTTAACGGCGGCTGGCGTGAATTTCATCATCGCAACTCCGATGGGGGATGACTGCATGTTAAACTATCAGTCTTTGAGTTATCATGATATAGCGACTTTAAGGCAAACGATGGATAAGCGGCCTGCCCCATTATATGAAGCCTGGCTGGAGAAGATGGGGATTATGGAGAATGGAAAATTAACGAAGCGTGCCGGTGATCCAACTATATTTAACCATTAGGAGTGGATGATATGGGAATGAATAATAAGGAAGAATTGGATGCCTTGATGGCGAAAACCCCTGCGCGGATAGGGGTGGGCAGGTCAGGGACCCGGCCGAAAACGAATTCTTGGCTGAAATTTCGTTTTGACCATGCGGCGGCCGTCGATGCTGTATATGGTGAAGTCAGTGATATTCTTTTGAAACGCTTGGATTTATTCAAGGTGAAAACGAGGGCCGCTGATAAGGAAGTCTATTTACGGCGTCCGGATTATGGCAGGAAGCTTTCGGATGAAGCAAAGCGGTTGATAGAAGCCAAATGCATAAAGGCCCCAACGGTTCAAATCATCATTTCCGATGGCTTAAGTGCCAAGGCGATCGAAGAAAATGTGGAGGATGTCTATTTATCTTTCAAACAATCTTTGGCAGTGGCAAGTCTGGATACGGGTACACCTTTTTATATTGAAAAGGGCCGGGTTGCCGTGATGGATGATATCGGTGAAATCCTTGGACCTGAGGTCATTGTCCTGTTGATCGGTGAACGGCCTGGTCTAGTCAGTGCTGAATCATTGAGCGCTTATATTTGCTATAAACCACGTTTGGGCACGATTGAAGCAGAGAGGATGGTCATCTCCAACATTCATAAAGGAGGAATTCCCCCGGTTGAAGCTGGAGCGCATCTCGGCACGGTCATTCAAAAGATCCTCAAATACCAAGCGAGCGGCATGTCCCTTGTGAAGAAGGAACATGAAGAAGAAAGGCGTCAAAAACTCGGTTGAAAAATAAAAATGGAGGAGCGAATTACTCCTCTCAGTTTGTCGTCAAAAGGGGGGAGGGATGGTCTCATCCCGGACGATGAGTAAGACTAGGTCGTTGATTTCCTCTCCAGGCACTCGCTTTCCGCGGGCGGTCCGGAACGTTCTCATTTCGAACCATTATTTTAAAACAAGACTAGATTATCCTTGATGTTTTTTTACTGTAATCCTTATTGGATTGAAGAAATATACGACACTCCTGCCGAATAACTGGCTAGCCGAGACTCCACAGGCGTTTGCTTTGATGAGCTTGGCAGACAGTCGGCGGAAAGGGAGCGGATTTCTGAAATCAACTGGAACGTTTTTAAATAAAAAAACTGCAGGCAAAACTTGCTTTCCTTTGAGTTTGTCGACAAAAGGAGGTTCGAAACGGTCCCATCTCCAACCATGATATTAAAACATGACTAGATTATCCTTGATGTTTTTTTACTGTAATCCTTATTGGATTGAAGAAATATGCGACACTCCTGCCGAATAACTGGCTAGCCGAGACCCCACAGGCGCTTGCGCCGAGGAGGCTTGGCAGACAGTCGGCGGAAAGGGAGCGGATTTCTGAAATCAACTGGAGCATTTTTCAAATAAAAAAACTGCAGGCAAACTCGCTTTAGACGAATTTATCTACAGTCTGGGGGAGCGAATCGCCCCTCTATTTACTTGTCCCTAAATTCCATAATCCAAACGGGTTGTAGAAGGGATGGTCTTCTTCATATCTAAAGTCCTGAAGGCCCGTCAATATAAAGTCTGGTGAATCTTGTTGAATGCTAAAGGTTTCGCCATTCTTAAAGAGAGGACGTTCACCTAAATGATAATAATTAAATGTGTTAAGCAGGGCAGCCGCCTCTTTCGGACTCATTGTGTTAAGTGTCACGGCATCCGGAAGACCAAAAGCCTTCATTCCGAATGAACAATAATAATCTTCCTCTCCGATAATCGTGACAAAATGAGCATATACCGAGAGAATATCCGGGCTATGATGAAGATGCTGCCAATCTCCCTTTGAATGGGCAATTCCAGCCGTTTCTATTTTCACTGCCATTCCGCCTGCCCTTAGGATCGCTGCCCCCGCATCGATCAAATCGATAACAGTTCCGGTATCGGATACATCGGCTATTATATAAACGGTAAAGGTATGGTCATTGATTTCCTCTAATGCATTCTCCGAAAAGGCGTCTTTACTGGCGTAGGAAAAGCTCTCTTTCAAAGTGGGTTCATATTCATGGATCTCCGCCTGAAAAGTAATGTTCTTATCGCTGTTATGAAAAACATTCCCGGCTAACAGATACCCTTCGCTTTGGGAAGCGACCGTTTTAATCAATTCTGTCCGGTCCTTCCATTTACCGGGTATCCCGATGATGATTTGGTTGTCCTTCATGGATCATCTCTCCTTTCCGATCACTTCATACTATACCACTACTTATGTTTTCCAAAGCATTTCATATAAAATAGCGAAAGGCTTCGATAAATGCCTGTGATGGATGTGCAGGACTTTTTCAAAATTATACAATTGATGTATAATATAATCTAGTAAACGTATAGCCTATCTTCAATGGAATTCCCCTGGTGGGTTTTCTCATAGGGCCGTATCTTAATAATCTATTCGTATATATCAATGATGAAAGAGAGTGGAATATAATGGGTCGTAAGTGGAATAACATTAAAGAAAAAAAAGCGTCAAAAGATGCTAATACTAGTCGGATTTATGCTAAGTTCGGACGGGAAATATATGTAGTGGCAAAACAAGGTGAACCAGATCCAGAGTCCAATCAGGCATTAAGGGTCGTACTTGAGCGTGCGAAAACGTACAATGTTCCAAGAGCGATCATTGACCGTGCGATTGAAAAAGCCAAAGGCGGTTCGGAAGAAAACTATGACGAACTTCGTTATGAAGGATTCGGTCCGAATGGTTCAATGGTCATTGTGGATGCATTGACAAACAACGTGAACCGGACGGCATCTGATGTGCGTGCCGCATTTGGGAAAAATGGCGGGAATATGGGTGTCAGCGGATCTGTTGCTTATATGTTCGATGCAACGGCTGTCATCGGGATTGAAGGTAAGACGGCTGATGATGTTCTTGAACTGTTAATGGAAGCGGATGTTGATGTACGAGACATCATTGAAGAAGAAGAAAGTGTCATCGTTTATGCCGAACCTGAACAATTCCATGCTGTACAACAAGCATTCAAGGATGCAGGAATCAGCGATTTTACAGTGGCCGAACTGACGATGCTTGCCCAAAATGACCTAACCCTTCCAGAAGATGCTCAAGCACAATTCGAAAAAATGATTGATGCATTGGAAGATTTGGAAGATGTTCAACAAGTTTATCATAATGTAGATCTTGGTGAATGATAAAATGAGCAGACCTTTGCTATATGATCAAAGGTCTGCTTATTTTATTTGAAAGGAAAGAGCCTGTTTGCGAATCACGAAACAGGCTCTTTCCTTTTGATTATTCATTTATGGTGATTCCGGAAAGTTCACGATCTTTCTGTACCTTTTCCAATTCAGAAATTGTGACCAGTTGATATCCTTGGTCATGCAGTTGCTTGATGATTTTTCCTGCAGCCTGGGCGCTAGTTTGATAGATATCATGCATTAATATGATACTGCCATCTTTGGCTTTGCTCATCACTTTGTTTATGATTTTCTTTTCATTCCGTTCTTTCCAATCTTCGGGATCGACATCCCAAAGTGTGACTTCCATATCCTCCATGTATTCGCGCACATTATTGTTAATCGCTCCATATGGGGGACGGACGAGATTTGGCTCAGCACCTGTAGCTTTTTCTACAGCGTCTTGGGTCTTTTCGATTTGACTTTTGATTTTGTTCTTGCTTAAGCGCGTCAGCTGCGGATGATCCCATGAATGGTTGCCGATCTCATTTCCTTGCTGCAGCATTTTTTGCAGAACTTCCGGATAGTGCTGTACGCGGCTTCCAAGCACGAAAAACGTCGCGTGTCCATCATACTTGTTCAGGTCTTTAAGAATGGACATGGTATAACTTGGATGCGGACCGTCATCGAACGTCAAGGCAATGACCTTTTTTGAAGGGTCGATCCATTCATTTTGCACGGGCAGTTTGGCGACGATATGCTTCGGCTGCCATTCCTTTACACGATCCGCATTCAAATCTTGACTTTGATAGGAATCTAGCAAACTATCTTTAAAAAGTTCCTTCTTGATGGCTATTGTATGGGTCTTAGTTGAATCATCAGTCTTAACGTAGAATACAAGCGTATTTTTCAAGACTGAAAAAGAATTGAAGTTGGCTGCCTTCAGTTTGTTTTCCTTTTTAATGAGACTGTTTGAAATGCCTTCTTCTTCCTTCTCCGTTAACTCTTCAAAAACAATATCGGATAAAACGGATAAATAATCAGTATCCGTGGCAAAGATGTCTTCTATGGAGAGCTTTTGCTGAGATGGAATATCATAAGTGAAGATCTGGGATCCAGACTGTTTCTTTCCTTCCACTTGCTCATATTTATCGAAGGAAATCGTAATGGTCTGTTTGCTGAAATGGAGGATCGTATAAGTGAGGTTAAGCTCGGAAGATTTTCCGTCGGATGCTTTCCATTTCTTTTCATAATCCTTAATTTCTTTCTTTATGTAGGCTTCTAGCTGTTTGTCGATATTATCCAAATGCAGAACGGGCCTGCTGGCTGAATACCCGCCTTTCGTATTATCTTTCACATACGTTTGAATATCGGCTTCTGGGTAATTTTCATCAGTCGTATAGGCCGAAACGGTTCTTTTCTTATCAAAAGCAAGGCTTTTGATGGCTAACCCCAACGTTCCCACAGCAGCTGTTAAACAAAATAGAAAAATAAAGACTTTTTTATAATTTAATTTACTCATGATGCACTCCACCTCGATAATCATTCTACTATATAGACGCGCCAAAAGCCTTAAAAGTTTGTAAAAAATTTCATTTTTTTATATTTATATATTTCCTTGTTCATTTTCAAACTTTTATGGGTGCACAAACGTCTATCCTTTGTACCCAGGATACGTAATTTAAATGTAAGGAGCTCTTTCATGCAATGAAAAATCTAGATATGAATCAATTAATCGCGGCCCGGATAACCGAACGGCAAGAAAATTTGTACAGACTTGCTTTTTACTATGTTAAAAACCAAGAGGATGCGCTTGATATCGTGCAGGAATCAATCAGGAAAGCGCTGGTCTCCAGCAGCAAAATCAAAGACGCTGCTTCTATAGATAGTTGGTTATATAAGATCATCGTCCGAACGGCACTGGATGTTTTGCGGAAGAAAAAGAAACTGACCGTCGCAGATGACGAAACAATAGAATACTTACGCAGCGGTGAGGAAGATCACTATCCTGACCTGGATTTGCAAAAGGCCCTTGAAGGTCTTTCGGTCAAGTACAAAACGGTAGTCGTTCTCCGTTTCTTCGAGGACCTGAAGCTGGAAGAGATAGCTGCAGTGATGGAAGAGAACGTAAGCACGATTAAAACGAGATTATATAAAGCGCTGCAACTATTGCGAATCAACATGACTGAACGGGAGGAAACGAAAAGATGGAAAAAAAACTAAAAGATCTGCGGGAAGAATATCTGAAAACACCGATACCAAAGGAATTGAATGATGTCGTACAAGCTGCCTTGAATGAAAAGCCCAGGAAGAAGCCAAGGGTTGGCAGGAATATCCTCATGTCAGCGGCTGCAGCGCTTCTGATCGTGACAGCTTCCGTAAACATCAGTCCGGCAGCGGCGAAAGCCATGAGTGAAATCCCGATAGTCGATAAGGTCATCAAAGTGATTACCTTCGTCGAATGGAAAGAAGAAGCGAATAATTCCTCGGCAGTAATCAAAACACCTGCCATATCCGGTCTGGAGAATAAACAGCTCGAAGATAGCTTGAATGAGAAATACTTATCGGAAAGCAAGCAGCTTTATAAGGAATTCACGGACTCCATGTCAAAACTGAAGGAAGGGGAAAAGGGCAATATGTCCGTGGAAAGCGGATATGTGATATTGACGGATAATGAAACGATCTTATCCGTACAGCGTTATACGGATAAGATTTCTGCTTCCAGTTCTACAGAAAGTCAATTCGATACAGTCGACAAGAAAAATGAAGTGCTATTAACATTAAATAGCTTATTTAAAGATGATCGTTATCTTCAGGTGATCAGTGAGAACATCAAAGAACAGATGAAGAGGCAGATGGCAGAAGATCCGGAAAAGGTATATTGGGTTGAAGATGATGACCTTACTGCATTTAAAGGCATCGATGAAAACCAAAACTTTTATATAAACGAAGATGGCAAGCTAGTCATCGCCTTTAACAGCTATGAAGCTGCGCCGGGATATATGGGGGCCGTCGAGTTCATCATTCCGACAAAGGTGCTGTCAGACCTTCTTGTGGGCGATCAATATATCCATTAAAACGGCCTTACTTGTAATTCTTATGATGGGCGGGAGGTTTTTAAAACGGCAAAATACCCATAAAAAAAGACGAACCAACGTTACTTGATTAAAGTAACCTTGGCTCGTCTCTTTTTTGTTCGACTTTCATCTGATCCAGTTCCAGCCTCATTTTTTCCGTCTCCATAAGAAAATTTTCATGTTTAAGTTTTTCTAGTTCCAATTCAACCTTTAGCATATTGTGTTTGGTCTTTGACTGTTTTTCGAAATGGCTTGTCAGTATGGCGATTATAGGGATGGAAAAAATCAGCACAACGGTTATGATCCCTAGCATTATCGTGCCTCCTCATTTTTTTATATCTATTATACGGTGTATATAACGGTTGAAGTTGTTTTTTTAAAAAATGGTTCTCGCTATTTTTCCGATTCTCATTGCATGTGCATGATATGAAACGTAATACCATTGTTGAAGTTAGGGCAATATATCTTTGATGGCAGCTCTCTATTAGACTATATGGGGTGTTTTTAACTTCGAAATCCGGTCTTTGGCTTGAATGGTGGCAACCCTCTTCTATTTATTTTGAAATTAATTATTTAAATATACTAAATATTTATTTACAATAGAGAAAATAAAAGTTATTATACAATAATAAAAGGAGGGCTAGGTATGGCAACGATAAATAAACAGAAAATTGTGGATAGTGTACCTCAAAAAGGTTTTTTTGGAAACCCTAAAGGATTATTCACCCTTTTCTTTACTGAGTTCTGGGAGCGTTTCTCCTATTATGGCATGAAGGCAATTCTTGTTTACTATATGTATTACGAAGTTTCTAAAGGGGGACTAGGTCTTGATGAACCCACAGCCCTTGCCCTTGTATCCATTTACGGATCTTTAGTATATATGTCAGGTATAATTGGCGGATGGCTTGCCGATAGGATCTTCGGGACTTCCAAAGCCGTATTTTACGGTGGTATCTTGATCATGCTCGGGCATATTGTCCTTGCTGTACCAGGCAGTCTCTCCATATTCTTTGTTTCCATGGTACTCATTGTTCTTGGTACTGGTTTATTAAAACCGAATGTTTCCAGCATTGTCGGTGAAATTTACGCGGAAAATGACGAACGCCGGGATTCCGGTTTCAGTATATTCTATATGGGTATCAACATGGGTGCATTCCTTTCACCTTTTGTTGTCGGTACAGTCGGAATGGACTACAGCTTCCATCTTGGTTTTGGACTTGCGGCAATTGGTATGCTAATTGGACTCATCGTCTTTGTTGCTACAAAGAAAAAGAACCTGGGCCTTGCTGGAACTCTTCCTGCTAACCCATTATCACAGAATGAAAAGAAACGCGTATTCACTAAATTGGGGATAGCTGCACTTATCATAGCTGCCATCGTCGGCATTACTGCCGCTAAAGGCATCTTAACGATTCAAACCTTTATTAATCTTGTAGGTATCCTAGGGATCGTTATTCCGACCCTTTATTTCATTTTCATGTATCGCAGCCCTAAAACAACTTCTGTTGAACGTTCACGCTTGATTGCCTATATTCCTTTGTTTATAGCAGCTGTCATGTTCTGGGCGATTCAAGAGCAAGGTGCAACTATATTAGCAAGCTATGCAGACAAACGGACACAGTTGAATTTTGCTGGACTAAAAATAAACCCGGCATGGTTCCAATCTTTGAACCCTTTGTTCATCATCACCCTTGCACCAGTGTTCGCATGGTTATGGATTAAACTAGGAAAGCGTCAGCCGACCATTCCTCAAAAATTCTCAATAGGCTTATTGTTCGCCGGTTTATCATTCCTGGTGATCCTGCTTCCTGTTTATTTCGGTGGATCGGACGCATCAGTCAATCCGCTATGGCTTGTACTTAGCTATTTCCTTGTAGTACTTGGAGAACTTTGTTTATCTCCTGTTGGACTTTCAGCAACTACAAAATTGGCTCCTGCCGCATTCTCGGCACAAACGATGAGCCTTTGGTTCCTGGCAAGTGCAGCAGCACAAGCACTGAACGCACAAATCGTCAGATTCTACACACCTCAAACCGAAATGGCTTATTTTGGCGTGATCGGTGTTGCTTCAATGGTCCTTGGACTGATCCTTATGGTCTTATCTCCAAAGATTCAAGGTTACATGAAAGGCATTCGCTAACACTTAGCCAGCAGCAAAAAAAAGATGACCTCCGAATTAAACGGGGTCATCTTTTTTATTATTATTTCATTCCTTCTAACTATAGAACGAGCTGGTCCAACTTAGCATTTTTTCAATTGCATTATTGCATGTAGCTATTGAATAACACGGGTGGAGGGGGCAAACGCCCAACATATCCGGCTATTTTTCATTTCGGCAATTGGTCTTTTATTCGTTTAGTCTTTGTATATATTCCTATTTTCATAGTCATTTAAATTTAACTCTATCTTTGCACACCTCTGTTTTTACTCGCAATAATTGAAGCCACAATTGCAAAGGGAAGTAAAAAGAAAGCCAGTATTCCATATCCAGCTCCTTCAAACCCTCTAATGTTCGCAAAACCAATGTAAAACAAAATAATTGAAGTTATTACGGTTAATATAGCTGGTAAAAGCCTTATAAATAAAGAAAAATGTAATTTCTTAAACCACCACGCCAAAAGTATTACTAACATTCCAGGGACACAAGCAACCAGGAATGGTACTCCCAACATCATTTTGTAACCTCCTCAAATATCTTATGTAAATAATACCATAATAAGGAAATGATTTTTTATTTAAAGAATGAAAAATACAGCAATTTCCACTCCAGGCACTCGCTTTCCGCGGGCGGTCCGGGAGCCTCCTCGGCGCTCTTCGCGCCTGTGGGGTCTCCCTTGGACGCGCTTCTCCCGCAGGAGTCTCGAACACCCGCTCCAATCAACTTTGTTTTAAAATTTTGATGGAAACCCTTTTTTTACAAAGTGACTTCTAAATGGTCTAATCCCAAACGTGATTTTAAAACAGGACTAGGTTATACTTCATGGTTTTTTCCTGTTTTATAAAGCCACATTAAATTGAAGAAATATGTGACACTCCTGCCAAAAAACTGGATAGCCGAGACCCCACAGGCGCTTGCTTTGATGAGGCTTGGCAGGCAGTCGGCGGAAAGGGAGAGTAAAGGGAAGAGGAAGAAACCGGATGAGCCCTGCTCTTCCGGTTCCTTTTTTGAATCAGTTTGCTGCTGGAATCAATCCTTTATGAATGGAGACTTCCTGGATGGCACGGTAGACGGTTTCGACCATGAAATCGAGTTCTTTTTCTGACATGGAAAGGATCGGCATCATCGTGATGACTGGACCAAGTTCCCGGATGATCAGGCCATTTTCCCGTGCTGTATGGATAATCCCGGAAACGACGTTCTCTTGGAGGGTGAACGTTTCTTTTGTTTCACGGTCTTTAACGATTTCCACTCCAATCATGAAGCCGCGCTGGCGAATATCACCGACGATCGGAAGTTCGTATAGCGCTTGCAGTCTTTGTGATAGATAGTTAGATTTTTTCTGGATGTCTTTAATGAGATTGCGGCTTTCCATCAGCTCGATATTCTTCAGGGCCAGTGCACAGGCTAGCTGGTTTCCTGTATAGGTGTGGCCGTGATAGAAGGTTTTATGTTCTTCCCGTTCTCCCAAAAAGGATTGAAAGATCTGCTCGTTCATGATGGTGGCTGCGAGTGGCATATATCCCCCAGTGATCCCTTTGCCCATACACATGATATCGGGGACGACATCTTCCTGTTCGCAGGCAAACATTGTACCGGTGCGACCGAACCCTACGGCCACCTCGTCACAAATTAAGAGGATATTGTACTTTTTGCATAATTGTTCGACCTCTTTCAAAAAGCCCTGGGGATGGGTTATGATGCCTGCTGCTCCCTGTACCAGCGGTTCAATGATCAATCCTGCAATTTCCTCTGATTGTTCTTGCAGTAACTTCTCCAGTTCCTTCAAGCAATGGTTTTTCACGGCTTCTTGATCCCCATACTCAGTCATGTGATAGGCATATGGTGAAGGGGCGGAGATCCGTTGAAATAAGAGGGGCTTAAAGATTCTATGGTATAGATCCATGCCGCCCACACTCACAGCTCCGACAGTATCGCCGTGGTATGCTTCGTCAAGTGAGACGAATTTGTTTTTATTCTGATGCTTGACGGGATCGATATTCTGCCAATATTGATAAGCGACTTTAAGAGCAATTTCCACAGCGGCAGATCCCGTGTCGGAGTAGAAGACTTTCGATAAAGAACCAGGAGTGATCTCTGCCAGTTTTTTTGCCAGTAAGATCGATGGTACATTCGCAGATCCAAGCAGCGTGGAGTGCGCGACTTTATTCACTTGTTCAATAAGGGCGCCGTTTAATTCCGGCTCGTTATGCCCGTGCACATTCACCCATAATGAAGCATAGCCGTCGAGGTAGCGTTTGCCATCCACATCAATCAGGTAGCTGCCTTCGCCGCGCTCGATGATCAGCGGTTTACTTTCCCGATACGTTTTCATTTGCGTGAACGGATGCCATACATATTCCTTATCCCATTGTTCTAAATCCTGACTGTTCATGCTTTGAACACCTCTTTCAGTTGTTGGGTATAATTTTGATCACCAAGCAAATCAAGGATGCAGTTCCTCAAGTCTTTTCTGACATCGGCCATTGTTGGGATGCAGGCGAGACCATTCAGCCCAGTCAGCTTTTCAATGGTTTCGATATTGTCTTGATGAATCCGATCTTCTGGCCGGTAATGATTATACAAAATGGTTTTCACGTTTATATCATGGACTTGGGCATAAGAATGGGTCGTCACGACATCATGAATCGCCCCTAAACCGCTAGTGGATACGAAGAGGACAGGCATGCCACAATCCCTTATGAAATCCGCTGTCATATAGAAACCTTCCGTCCGTTCAATGAGCGGCACAGCTAATCCGCCAGCGCCCTCGACTAATACGATGTCATACATTTCTTCAAGTTCATGAACCCTTTCCACGACTTTCTTCTCATCGATTTGACTACCAGTTAATTTAATTGCCAAATGTGGGGAGGTTTCGGGCTCCAGTGTGTAAAACCCTGATTCCTTTACACCGAGTTCCTGCTCAAACCAAGATATATCCGGGTATGTATTATTTTCCTCATTGATTCCAGTTTGAAATGGCTTGAAGATCGTGACGCTTTTTCCCAATGTTTGAAGCGATAGATAGAGCGCACTCGTGACGATGGTTTTTCCAATATCCGTGCCAGTTCCAGTTATAAAGTAGGCTTGGCCCATGGATGATTCAGCTCCTTTACGTTTATATATTTTGCAATGCGTGGACGTACTTGTTGAATGATGACAGCACATAGAATGCATAGCATTAAATCACCGGGTACAGGTAATAAGAAGCCGTAGAGAATCGTTTGGTTGATTGAAAGCGGCGTTTCCACAATCCACTTCATCGCACCATACAGCCAGATGCAGCCGAAAAAGTAAACTGTCAGCAAAGAGGCGGCATTAGCAAAGAATATGGAACGAATCGTGGAGAGGGAAAACCGGTTGATCAGCCATCCATTTACATAGGCCCCCAGTATATATCCGAGTAAATATCCGAAAGTGGGTTTGAATATGTAGCCGAATCCCCCGCCTTCAGCAAACACGGGCACCCCGATAAGTCCGATCAAGACGTAGCATAACTGACTGAGCATCCCAAGCCGTGGCCCCAATAATGCGCCTGCCAAATAGACTGCCAGAATTTGCAGTGTAAATGGTATGTAAGGGATAGGTATCTTAATAAAGGCGCCAATGGCAGTTAACGCGGTAAAAAGGGCCACATAAGAAATCGTCCTTGCTTTCAAGTTTTCAACCTCCTTTTTAGAAATGGCTGGTAGAATGCCCACTATTAGTTTGCCTGATTCTCATTTTATATGTCAACTAATTTATATATTTAGTTAACATATGAAATGCCATCTTTCCTAGGATTTAAAGGACAGACTAGGAAAATATTGAAAAAAGACCATTGAATAATATTTTGTATGTATGTTATTATTCAATCGATATGTTAACTTAAAATATTAAAGGTTAACATATTAAAAGTTTTATTTTGTCTTGAGTGTGCAAAATGATCCAATCCGTTCCAAGGATCCAGGTAATTAATCGCGGAGGATTCGTGGGAAGGAATATAGAACATTAAAAGAAAAGAGGGATTAGGTTTGGAAACATTGGTTAGGGATTGGAAGATGTTGGCGGAGAACGTTATCAAAGGATATAAAGTGACGGAGGAAGAGGCATTATCCATCGTACAAGCCCCAGACGAAGAGGTTTTGGAAATTCTGAATGCGGCCTATCTCATACGTAAGCACCATTATGGGAAAAAGGTTAAATTGAATATGATCATCAATACGAAGTCAGGATTATGTCCCGAAGATTGCGGCTACTGCTCGCAGTCGATCGTTTCTGAAGCCCCAATCGATAAATATGCTTGGCTGACTAAAGAAAAGATTGTCGAGGGAGCGCAAGAATCAATTCGTCGCAAAGCGGGTACTTATTGCATCGTTGCGTCCGGCCGACGTCCTACCAACAGGGAAATCGATCATGTCATTGATGCGGTAAAAGAAATCCGCGAAACGACGGATCTTAAAATCTGCTGCTGTTTAGGTTTCCTGAATGAGGAACATGCCGGCAAACTGGCGGAAGCAGGCGTTCATCGCTACAACCACAACTTGAATACATCACAGGAAAACTACAGCAAAATTACATCGACACATACATATGAAGACCGGGTAGATACAGTTGAAGCTGTGAAGGATGCCGGAATGTCCCCATGTTCTGGTGCCATTTTCGGTATGGGGGAATCCGAGGCGGAAGCGGTGGAAATCGCCCTATCCTTACGAAGCCTTGATGCAGATTCCATTCCTTGTAATTTTCTCAATGCAATTGATGGAACGCCGCTTGAGGGTACTTCCGAGTTGACCCCCACTAAATGCCTGAAATTGATTTCGATGATGAGATTCGTTAATCCAAGTAAAGAAATCCGTCTGGCCGGCGGTCGTGAGGTCAATCTCCGTTCCGTGCAGCCTATGGCACTTTATGCAGCCAATTCCATCTTCGTCGGCGATTATTTAACGACAGCCGGTCAAGAACCCACAGCCGATTGGGGAATCATCGAAGACCTTGGATTTGAAATTGAAGAATGTGCTCTTTAATTGGATTTCTTTAAAAAACACCCTCAGGGTGTTTTTTTCAGTTTGTCTATAAAATACTGTCTTATGAGACCCTTATTGGATTGAAGAAATGAACCTGAATGTTTTTTTTTTGAGGGTTTGTTAATATAGAATGTTGATTTCCACTCCAGGCACTCGCTTTCCGCGGGCGGTCCGGGAGCCTCCTCGGCGCTTTGCGCCTATGGGGTCTCCCCTGGCCTCGCATTTCCCGCAGGAGTCTCGCGCCTTCCGTTCCAATCAACTGTAATGTTTTAGAAAAAAATCTGCAGGTAAACTTATTTGATTGAAGAAATGAAAGGAATGTTTTTTTTTGAGGGTTTGTTAATATAGAATGTTGATTTCCACTCCAGGCACTTGCTTTCCGCGGGCGGTCCGGGAGCCTCCTCGGCGCTTTGCGCCTGTGGGGTCTCCACTGGCTACGCATTTCCCGCAGGAGTCTCGCGCCTTCCGTTCCAATCAACTGGAATGTTTTTGAAAAAAATCTGCAGGTAAACTTATTGGATTGAAGAAATGAACGGAATGTTTTTTTGAAGGGTTTGTTAATATAGAATGTTGATTTCCTCTCCAGGCACTCGCTTTCCGTGGGCGATCCGGGAGCCTCCTCGGCGCTTTGCGCCTGTGGGGTCTCCCCTGGCTACGCATTTCCCGCAGGAGTCTCGCGCCTTCCGTTCCAATCAACTGGAATGTTTTTGAAAAAAATCTGCAGGTAAACTTATTGGATTGAAGAAATGAACGGAATGTTTTTTTGAAGGGTTTGTTAATATAGAATGTTGATTTCCTCTCCAGGCACTCGCTTTCCGTGGGCGATTCGGGAGCCTCCTCGGCGCTTTGCGCCTGTGGGGTCTCCCCTGGCTACGCATTTCCCGCAGGAGTCTCGTACCCTCCGTTCCAATCAACTTTGTTTAAAAAATTCAGATAGAAACCCATTTTTCGACAAAAGGAGGTTCGGATTGATCTCACCCCGAACCATGATAATAAAACAAGGCCAGTTTATACTTAATGTTTTTTTCCTGTAATCCTCATTGGATTGAAGAAATTTGCGACACTCCTGCCGAAAAACTGGCTAGCCAAGACCCCGTAGCTGCTTGCGGTGAGGAGGCTTGGCAGACAGTCGGCGGAAAGGGAGCGGATTTCTGAAATCAACTGAACCCTTTTCAAGAAAAAACCTGCAGGGGAACCCGTTTTCTTCTATAGTCTGGGTGTTTTATGATTTTGCTGTAAGCTGGCTAGGCTATTGGTCTGTCAATCTTTACAAAAATAAAAAAATAATTGATAAGTGAAAATAATAAAAAAAAAATGCTAAATTGTAAGAAGAGGTTTTTTAATGAATTAACTGAATACAATAATATTTGCTGCATTGTGGTAAATGATTATGATAAAGGGAAAGGATCAGTATTGGTAATATCAATAATGAGAGGATAGTTTTGTGTGATGCATATATGGCTGATTAGTTTTATTATTTTATTATTGCTATTAATCTTTTATACGATTATCCCAACGGTGCTTATTCGTGTATGCAGTCTGGGAATAACAAAGAAAATCAATTCGAATAATGGGATTGCGCTAACTTTCGATGATGGCCCAAACCCTGAATATACAATAAAATTACTTGATCTTTTAAAAGAGTTTGAGATAAAGGCCACTTTTTTTGTTGTTGGCAGTAAAGTGAAAAGTAATCCTGAGATTATTAAAAGAATGCATGAAGAGGGACATACTATCGGTATCCATCATTTTCATCATGTTTCAAGTTGGGTGCTATCACCAATCCATCTACGGAAACAGTTGGAAATGACTGAAAAGGCGATAAATGAAGTTACGAATGAAAAGGTTGTTTTTTATAGACCGCCATGGGGCCATTTTAATCTATTTACCCCACTTTTCAGTAAGAAATATAGAGTGATAATGTGGTCCGGCATTTTCGGGGATTGGAAGGCGGAAAATTGCAAAAATACTCTGCTTGATCAACTGCGAAGCACTTCGACGGAAGGTTCCATCCTGTTGCTTCATGACTGTGGTGAAACTTTGGGGGCGGATAAAGAGGCACCAGGCTATATGATTGAAATGTTAAAAATATACCTGCAGGAGAGTAAGGAAAAAGGAACACGCTTCATTACTTTAAAAGACTTATAACTAATTCTGGGGGTATTATGAATATAGATACGCTTTTACATTTTATTGATTCATATGGATACCTGATCATTTTTCTTTTTTTATTCTTCGGCATTGTGGGAGTGCCTGCCCCAGAAGAATCACTTCTATTCCTAATTGGGGTGTTGGCTGTCCAAGGTAAGCTCTCTATGGGGTTAGCAATGCTGTGTGCAATTCTCGGCGCCTTTATCGGAATGCTTGCAGCTTATGCATGCGGAAAATATGTGGGGTATCCATTTATAAATAAATATGGAAGATTCATTGGGATTACGAGTGAACGCTGGGAGAAAGCAAAGAAAAACTATACGAATAATGCACAAAAAACATTGGTATTGGGATTTTATATTCCGGGTATAAGACAAATTAGTCCATATTTTGCAGGGATATCATCTATACCCTTTCGGAAATACTTCCTATTTTCCCTATTAGGCACTTTACTCTGGACCGTTCCTTTAATAGTGGCCGGTTATTTTGTGGGGGATGCTTTTGATGTTAATCCCAAATATGTTCCATATTTAGGTGTTGTATTTTTAATTATTTTTGTACTATATGTTACTATCAAATACATGAAAAAGAGAAAACAAATGTCCAAAAGTTGAGTCGGCTCCTTATTATAAACCGTTGGAAATGAAAAAGGACTTGTTCAACGATATTTTATGAGGAAGATATCATGTGCTATATATTTTCGTATTTTTAGAATGATTTCTTAGGAGATGACACATATGAAGAAGATTTTGTTTTTACCTCTCTTTCGAATGCAGTCGGGACATCATCAAGTTGCAGAGGCATTAATGGATATGTTAAAAAAGCATTCAAATGGGATTACTTATAAAAAAATCGATCTAATCAGTTATACCAATACTTCTCTAGAAAAATTCATCGCAAGCAGTTATCTAACATGGATCCGTTATGCGCCGGAAACCTATAATCTTGCCTATAAGAATCTGTTTTATGTGCACTCGCCAAAGGAACGGATATTTAAATGGTATCAGCAATTATTCATGAATAAGCTGGAACAATTGATAGCAGAGGAAGAGCCTGATTTAATTGTGTGCACACACGGCTTCCCTTCCTATCTTTTGAGTCAGCTAAAGATGAAAGGGAAGTGCAGCACACCGGTAATAAATGTGTACACGGACTTCTTCATTAATAATGTGTGGGGAAGCGAAGGAATAGATGCCCATTTTCTTCCTAGTCGAGAAGTGAAAGAGAAGCTGATGAGCAAGCGTCAAATACCAAAACAAACGATGATGGTCACTGGCATTCCCGTGCACGAGGAAATCACTAAAAATGCTTCTGTACAAAAAAACACAGAACGGCCCAAAATTTTGATATCCGGAGGAAATAGCGGTCTGGGAGGGATTTTGAACTTAGGTGATGAGTTAAAGACTTCAACCGACTTTGATTATTTAGTTCTTTGCGGAAATAACAACAAGCTGTATGAAGAAATCGAAACATGGAACTTACCTCATATCAAACCATTGCCTTATATCTCATCAAGGTCTGAAATGAATAGGCTTTATGAAGAGGTTGACGCAATCGTTACTAAACCCGGCGGTGTCACGATTAGCGAAGCATTGCGAAAAAGGCTTCCCATTTTTGTTCACTCTAGGCTTCCGGGGCAGGAGGAAATTAATCTGCAGTATTTAAAACAACAAGGACTTGTATTTAAACTTAATCAGAAAAAGCCTTTTGAAAAACAATTGCTGAGTATATTGAAAGATCAGAAAAAAATGAAAAAGTGGAGCACATCCATAGAATCCTATCATAAGGAAATAGAGTTGGAGAAACCTGAGGGAATAGTGGAGGTCATGAAATTGATCCTTAACCTTGATCAAAATGGTACGCCTTCCTATCTAGCTCGACAGCCCAAACTCCTTTATAGCTGAGATGTATTGTGTTCCCCGTAAGAAAAGGCTTCTTATGCTAGTCTTCTATTAGGAACTGCCAAAGATATATGAAAAGAAGAACCCGAAAAAAGGCATTCAAAGTGGGGTGACTTCAAATGGAATCGTTTGAAATGAAAAACGGTATGTGGGAAATCATTGAACATGGCTTGATGCATACGTAACAGGAAGGCTGCTGAATCAGTAGCCTTCCTGTTTAATATGTCTCGTAAATGATAGAGCCTGTCTGAGAAATATCATAATCGCCTAAAGCTTTGATTTCAGCTTGAAATGGATCCGATGATAAAATCCGCTTAACAACGCTTATGAGCTCTTCGTTTTTCGGAGATTTTAAAATAACTAGGTCATAACGTTCTGTAATCAATGGGACAAAGTCAACTCCAACGATTTTTGCAGCTTTTTCAATTCCCACACCCACATCCGCTTTCCCCGCAGAAACCGCTGAAGCCACACTTAAGTGGTTGGTCTCTTCGTTTTCATATCCCTTAAGATCTTTAGAAGATATTCTGTGAATCCTTAGCTGCTCATCAAGAAGAATTCGTGCTCCCGATCCTCTTTCCCGATTGATGATGGCCAAGTCTTTATGTTTTAAATCAGTCCAATTTGTGAGGCCAAAGGGATTTCCCTTTTTAACGTATAAACCAGCTTTCCTTGAAACAAGATTAAGTAAAATATAAGGATAACCGACCAAAATCTTTTTTATATAAGGAAGATTATATTCCCCAGTATCTCCATCAAACATATGCAAACTAACGATGTCGGAATCCCCATTGTACATGGATATAAGACCGCTTAGACTTCCTGTGTTAGCTCGTAATGTTTTATAGCTGGAGTGCTTTTGAATGTGCTGACCTAGTATATCCAACACCATGTCTTGCCCGCTTATGACAAGGTTAAGGGAATCCTTCACTTCGTTCCCAGGGGGTTCGGCAACAGGAGCAGGGGATGTACTGGATTTATGGTTATTAATATACAACTCCAAGTCTTTTGCATCCATTCTCATCTGTCTTCCCACTCGGAATACTGGGAGTTCCCCTTTTTTAACAAGATCATAAATTGTCAATTTAGAAACCTTTAAAAGCTGCGCCACTTCCTCGATTGTATAGGAAAGCTCTTTTGACATGTGCATCCCTCCGTTCTTTATTGTATCTTAGAGTCCTTAAAAAAGTAAATTCACAGCAAAAAGGGCATTGATTAAAACCTTTTATACGACTTATACTAGTTATAATTAGATATAACTAGTTATAACAAGTGAGGAAGGAAGAGGGACTTTGAAAAAAATATACCTTATGATTTTTTCGATTATGATGCTTGTGATAGTGGGGACAGGGTGTTCAAGTGATGAAGAAAAAAGCGCAGAAAAGCAGACGCAACAAGCTGACGAGAAAGTGGAACTGACGATTTCGGCAGCTGCAAGTTTGCAAGATTCCTTAAATGATATAAAGAAGTCTTTTGAAAAAGAGAATGCAAATGTGAAAGTTCATTATAACTATGGAGCCTCTGGAGCGCTTCAGCAGCAGATATCCCAAGGAGCACCTGTTGACCTGTTTTTCTCAGCTGCAGAAGATAAATTTGATAAATTAGTAGATGAAAATTTGATTGAAGAGAAAAATGGAATCGACTTAGTAGGAAATGAACTTGTGCTGGTGGTTCCAAAGGAATCAGATAAAGAAATCAAGAGAATAGATGACATCACAAAGGCTACCAAAATTTCCATCGGTACCCCTGAGTCAGTACCGGCAGGACAATATGCAAAGCAAACATTAGAAAAACTAAACCTCTGGAAAGAGATTGAAGGAAAACTGGTCTATGCTAAGGATGTTCGTCAAGTGCTTACATATGTAGAAACAGGAAATGTGGACGCAGGACTTGTTTATAAAACAGATGCCTTAAGCTCAGAAAAAGTAGAAATCGTTTCTGTGGCTGATAAAGACTTGCACGATCCTATTATCTATCCGGTAGGTGTGATTAAGGAAAGTTCGCATCCTAAAGAAGCCCAACTATTTTATGAGTATCTCCAAAACAAAGATTCAAAGAAGGTTTTTGAAAAATACGGATTTGAAAATTTGAATTAATGCCGCAGTTTTGTAAAATAAAGATAAAATTCATTCTATAACAAAGGCCACCAATTTGGTGGCCTTTTCTTTTGTGCGTCTTGCATGGGTGCAATCTATAGGGTGAAACCTGAATATGAAAGCTATATCAAGTAAATGTAGCAGATAGATCGGGGAAAGATTGTCCTTTTTCCCGGAGGTCTGTAACCTGTTCAGTGACGGACAGCTGAATTATCAGAACTGACCTACCTCTACTCCACAACTTTGCTCTCATCTTTTCTTGTTTTGGTCAAATAGAATACCAAGCCTAAGATAATTGTGAGGAAGATCAAACTGGTTCCCGTCGTACCTAGACCAAGGCCTCCCTTATCACGAGGTTGTGACAGATAGTCGCCAAGAGAGGCGCCGAGAGGACGAGTCAAGATGTAGGCGATCCAGAAGGAAAGCACTGTATTTAGTTTGAAACCGTAGTGGGCGATGGTCACCACCCCAATCAATGCCGCAAACATAAGTGCTGACTTCCAATAGCCCATGCTGAGACCTTCTGCTATGAGATCACCAGCTGCGGTACCCAAGGCGAAGGTGAACAAGATGGCCAACCAGTAGAACGTTTCTCGTTTGGATGTGTAGATAGAGTGAATGGACAGTGTCTTCTCACTCGCATACCAAGCCGCAAACGTCGCAAGCATCGCAACTGTGAAGATGATGGTTGTGGTCACCAGACTGACCCCAAGATTGTCCACGAGGTTGTCGGTAATTAGCGTGCCTACAACGCTAATCATCACTACCGTAAACCAGTAAATCCTTGGCACATACTTACTCGCTTTGAATTGGAAGAAAAGCGTTATGATCAAAAGGACACTCATGATTAAAGTTGTGTTGGTCAAGCCCAATTTCAGATTTCCAATCAGGAAGTCTGCGGCCGTCTCGCCCACAGTGGTTGCCATTATTTTGATGATCCAGAAGTAAATGATGACTTCAGGAACCTTGTTCAACATCTGACGCCCGATGGATGGGCTTTTTGTATCATTCATTTATGAATCCTCCTTATCTTCTTTTGTTTTATTTCGTTTTCGATAAAACCTTATTGGATAGTTCTTTTGTTCGATATATTCACCATATCAAGTCAACCTTAACGCAACTTGAAAAAAGGATTAAAAATCAATTAAAAGGCGAAATTAAAAGCAAAATAATGCTAAATTGTAGAAAGAGCATTTCAATAATTAGTAAAAGCGAGTAAAATGCAGGACTTTGGAGCAAATATAGAAGGGTATTGAATTATAAGCGGACGACAATTTTCTGTATTTAGGATGGAACGAATATTCCTAGCTAAATTCGATAAATACATGTGGATGTGGCTTCCTTTCCATATTGCATTCAAGTAGGAGGGTTTTAAATGAAACAGCGTATTTTGGTTGTAGAAGATGAAGTCCAGATAGCAACGATATTAAAGATAGAACTCGAGTACGAAGGGTATGAAGTGCTTGTGGCCCATACTGGTAAAGCGGGATTGGAAACTGCATTACAGGGGAAATTAGATTTAATACTTTTAGATGTTATGTTACCTGAGATGAATGGTATTGAAGTTTTAAGAAGAATACGAAATGAGAACACCTTACTGCCAATCATCCTATTAACAGCTCGTAATATTACGATGGATAAGGTGACGGGACTAGATCAGGGAGCCAATGACTATATAACGAAGCCTTTTGAAATCGAGGAGTTATTGGCAAGAATACGTTCTTGTATTCGTCAGAATTCAATAGCTGCCAAAGCTTCAAAAGTAGAGGAATCGATCTTATCAATTAAGGATCTATTCATTAATCTCGATACTAGGGAGGTTAACAGGGGCGATTTTTCTATAGCGTTAACCCCGAAGGAATTTGATTTACTCGTTTATTTACTATCCAATAAAAATAAAATAGTGACACGAGAAAATATCTTGATTAATGTATGGGGTTATGAGTATGAGGGGGAGACCAATGTAATTGATGTGTATATCCGTCATTTAAGAAAGAAAACGGAAGAAGGTTTTTCTGATCCAACGATTATTCAGACGGTAAGAGGAATTGGCTATACAGTGAGGGAGAATTAAGTAATGAAAATTACTACAAAAATTAACCTGATCACGACTGCTTGGATACTCTGTGTGTTGGTTGCCGTTAATGCAGTTGTATTTATTTCTTTTATGAAAATTACTGTAAATATGGAAGAGGATATATTAGTTCACAAAGCGCAAAATATTATTGCTGAAATTCAAAAGGATGATTCTCCTCAAGAGATAGAAAAAAAATTAACAACATATTTAACGAATCATTCATTTATACGGATCATTCAACCTGATTCTCAAATTAGTAGTGAAGTAACCAGTGACCATTATTTGATTACCAAATTTAAAGGAGAATTTTCAAGCGAACAAGAATCGCAAAGAAGTACAATTAGACAAGCTCATAAAGAAGAGCAAATATTAATTGTTAGGGTTCCTATCCTATCTAAAGGTAAAGTTGTTGAAACTTTAGAAATTGGAGATAGATTACTAGGACTGGAATTAGGGAAGGATGTATTACTTTCCATTTTGACATTTTGTACGCTATTAGGGGCGGGGTTATCGTTGCTAGGCGGCAGGTGGTTATCGAATGTAATTATGAGACCTATTTCCAATATGATTAATACGATGGAGGATATTGAACAAAGCGGTATACCAAAAAAAATCATCATTCAACATGAAACAAAGGATGAACTGCAAAAAATGGCTGTTACATTCAATCGGATGATGGGCAGATTGGATGCAAATTTGGATAAACAGAAACAATTTATTTCGGATGCTTCTCATGAAATAAAGACCCCGCTTACGATTATAAAAAGTTATGCTGATCTACTGCGAAGACGTCGTATACAAAACGAAGAGAAAGCACTTGATGTTATAAATGTAATTCATTCAGAGGCAACCCGTATACAGAAAATGACGGAAAGGCTGCTAGAATTAGCCGATACAGAATTGGAAAATACTTTAGATTATAAATCATTGAATGTAATAACTTTATGTCAGAACGTGTTTAATCAATTCAAAGAAGTCTATGATCGGGAAATAGATTTTCATTATCAAGAAGATTCCATTATGGTTATAGCAGATGAATTGAAGATAAAACAGGTGATCATTATCCTTTTAGATAACGCAATCAAATATAGTGCAGACAAAATTGATGTGTATGTAAAGGATCAGTTATACTCTACGGTCATTAGGGTAAAAGATTATGGGATTGGAATACCTGAGAATGAAATAGAAAATATCTTCGAACGTTTTTACCGGGTGGATAAGGCTAGAAGCCGGGAGACAGGTGGAACAGGGCTAGGTTTGTCGATAGCCAAAAACATAATGAATCAACATAATGGGGAAATTAAAGTGGTTAGTACCGATGGAAAAGGAACAGAGGTGGTATTGTCCTTACCCAAAAGGTAATCTGCTACTTGCTAAATGATTAAGCAGGCGCAAGATAATTTGCCGCTAAATACAAGAATGAGGTGTTCTGTGAGTGACACTAATATGATGATTAGCTTGAGTATCTTATTATTGCTATTTCTCGTTTATACGATTGTCCCAACGGTATTTATTCGTGTATGCGGACTGGGCATAACCAAAAATATCAAGAGGAATAATAGGATAGCCCTAACTTTTGATGATGGACCTAACCCTGAATATACGACACAATTACTTGACCTTTTAAAAAGGTATAAGATAAAGGGTTCGTTTTTTGTTGTGGGCAGTAAAGTGAAAAATAACCCTGATATCATTAAACGAATGCATGAAGAAGGACATACAATTGGAATCCATCATTTTGATCATATTTCAAGCTGGGTCCTTTCGCCATTTCATTTAAGGAAACAGTTAGATATGACTGAAAAGGCCATAATGGAATGTACCCATGAAAAAGTCACTTTTTACAGACCTCCATGGGGCCATTTTAATATTTTTACGCAAATTGCCAGTAAGAAATTTCAAGTGATCATGTGGTCAGACATTTTCGGAGATTGGAAAGTGGAAACATGCAAAAATGACCTACTTGATCAATTGCGAAAAACGTCAACAAAAGGTTCCATTCTCCTGCTCCATGACTGTGGGGAAACCTTGGGGGCGGATAAAGAAGCACCTCGATATATGATTGAAGCCTTGGAAGTTTACCTACAAGAAACAATAAAAAAGGGAACACAATTTATTACATTAAAAGACTTATAAACTGATTCGGGGGATTTTATGAATATAGATAGTATCTTACATTTTATTGACTTATATGGCTATCTTATCATTTTTCTTTTTTTATTCATGGGCATTGTGGGAATTCCCGCCCCAGAAGAATCTCTTCTATTTCTCATCGGAGTCTTGATTGGACAAAATAAGCTCTCTTTTGGTTTAGCAGCGCTGAGTGCATTCCTTGGAGCCTTTATAGGAATGCTTATCGCTTATGTATGTGGGAAATACGTTGGGTATCATTTTATAAATAAATTTGGAAAATACGTGGGCATTACAAATGATCGCTGGGAGAAAGTACAGGGAAAGTATATGAAAAATGTCCAAAAAACAATTGTGTTTGGATTTTATTTACCAGGAATAAGACAAATTAGTCCGTATTTTGCAGGAATCAATCATATCCCCTTCTGTAAATTTCTCCTCTTTTCCCTGTTAGGCACGGTTCTCTGGACTGTCCCTTTTATAGTGGCAGGGTATTATATGGGCAATGCCTTTCATATAAATCCGGAATATGTTCCACTTTTAGGTGTCGTATTCATAGTTTTTTTATTGATATACGTTTCTATCAATTATATGAAAAAGAAAAAAAAGAATGCCCAAAAATAGGGTCCACTTCGTAAGGATGATTCCCGTCCCGATTGGAATAACCAGTTTCTACAATTGGTTTTCTAATCGGGCTATTTAGTTTAGAGAAGGGGACTTAAGATAGCTTGAACGTATCATTAAAAATTGATTAAAAAGAAAGCTTTTAACAAAATCAGTGATATATTGTAAGAGGAAAAAAGCTCTTGAACATGCAAATAGTCTTTTTTCTTAGTATGTAATCATCGTATTAAAAGAATGATTTCTATAGGAGATGACATATATGAAGAAAATTTTGTTTTTACCTCTCTTTCGCATGCAGTCAGGACATCATCAAGTTGCAGAGGCCTTAATGGATATGTTAAAAAAACATACAAACGGAGTTACTTTGAAAAAAGTGGATCTGTTAAGTTATACAAGTAACTCTTTAGAAAAAATGATAACAACTGGGTATTTAAAATGGATCCGTTATGCACCTGAAACCTATAATCTCGCCTATAAAAACCTTTTTTACGTTTCCTTGCCGAAGGAACGTTCCTTTAAATGGTATCAATATATATTCTTGAAGAAAATGGAACAATTGATAGCGGAGGAAAAGCCAGATTTAATTGTGTGTACACACGGGTTCCCTTCCTATCTTTTAAGCCAGTTGAAAATAAAAGGGAAATGCAATATCCCAATTATCAACGTGTATACGGATTTTTTTATTAATAATGTGTGGGGAAGTAAGGGGATTGATTTTCATTTTCTTCCTACCCAGGAATTGAAAGAAAAGCTAATAATCAAGAATCAAATACCGAAACATAGTATGATGGTAACTGGTATTCCTGTGCATGAGGAAATCACTAAAAGAGCCCGTGTATTAAAAAACGCAGATCGCCCCAAAATTTTAATCTCAGGAGGAAATAGTGGCCTGGGTGGGATATTGAATTTAGCTGATGAGTTAAAGAAATCAACTGACTTTGATTATTATGTACTTTGTGGTAACAACAAAAAGCTATATGATGCAATAGATACATGGGATTTAGCTCATATTAACCCATTACCCTATATCTCTTCAAGGTTAGAAATGAACAAACTTTATGAAGAAGTGGACGCAATCGTTACGAAACCCGGCGGTGTCACCATTAGTGAAGCACTTCAGAAAAGGCTACCGATTTTTGTTCATTCAATGCTTCCAGGACAGGAGGAAATAAATCTACAGTATTTAAAAGACCATAAACTTGTATTTGAACTCAATCACAATTTACCATTTGAAAAACAAATACTCAGTATTTTAAAGGACCATAAAAAAATGGATCAGTGGGAAATATCCATCGAATCTTATCAAAAGGAAATAGAGTTGGAAAAAACTGAGGGAATGGTGGATGTAATGAAATTGATCCTTAACCTTAAACAAGCAAGTAAGCCGTCATATCTAACCAATCAGTCAAAAGTAATTTATAGCTAGGGGTAATTCAGTTCCAGTAACATGATGTTAAAATTATCTGTTCTGTATTTAATGAATCTTTAATCAGCAGCAATTTGTAGTGGGCGCCATTGGGTGATCTACAAGGGGAATTATCAACAACGGTCGAGATTTTTTTAAGGGAAAAGCTGAAAATGAAAGAGGGAAGCTGATTTATGAACGACTTTATCCAATCTATCCTACTTACACTTATGGATTATGGGTACCTTGGAATTACCCTCGGTCTTATGATTGAAATCATTCCTAGTGAAATTGTATTATCTTATGGAGGCTTTTTGGTATCCCAAGGAAACATCAGTTTTGTAGGGGCGGTTATTGCCGGAACAATTGGTGGAACCATCGCTCAGATCTTTGTTTATTTAATCGGATATTATGGTGGAAGACCATTTTTAGAACGATACGGAAAGTATATTTTCATACACAAGAAACATATTGAGCTATCGGAATCTTGGTTTACTAACTATGGACCAAGTGTCATTTTTACGGCTCGGTTCATTCCGGTTGTCAGACATGCTATTTCGATACCAGCAGGGATTTCTAAAATGTCTTTAATAAAATTCACGAATTATACGCTACTAGCCGTACTTCCATGGTCTGTGCTTTTTGTATTTCTCGGGATGAAGTTAGGAAGCAATTGGGGACAGATTAATGAGATGGCCAAGCCCTATATCCAGCCAATCGCAGTAGTTGCGGTTCTTATTATTGCAGGAATGTTCATTCGCGGGTACATGAAAAAAAAGAAAAACAAAGTTTTATGAAGTTTATGGATTTAAGGGAGGGTTGTTATGAAACATAATCGGATACTTACAAAAGCCTTTATAACAACAGGAACCGAACCGATAAACGTGAAAAACTTCACAACGAATCATCGATATTGACGGTAATAGCTTTCCAAGGGGACATTCGATGGAAGCAGTTGGGTTTTATAATATGAATTAATTAAAAAGACCACCAATTTGGTGGTCTTTTTTTATAATTTATGGGGAAATAGATTGGTATTTCTTCCTTTATTTTGAAACTTTATCATCCGTAATCCGTATATGATGTGAACGATAGTAGTGAAAGGGAGAAATCAAGAAAGCCACATTTAAGAAAACACCATTTGAAATGGATGGGGTTAACGGTCGTTGTTAGGTTTCCTCATAATATTAAGATTCTTTTATTTGTAAATTTGATTAAGGGAAGGAATATAGAAGCAATAGAATACTTATAAATAGTATAGAAAATGTATTAGTAATATTTTTTAATAGGACAAATATTCAAATGGCAATGGAACTACTTACCTAACATGTACTAGCCCTTAGAAAGGATGCTTTCATTCATGAAAATAAGGAAACCAACTGATTATGAACTTCAAAAGGTTGTATCACTTTCGCCACAAGCTGTTTTTGACGGCACATTAGGTGAAGTGAAGCCAACTAATCAAAAAATCAAACAACTTGTTGAACCACTGCTTGCAAAAGGGAGTTATTATGTCATTGCGATGAGTTTGCCGTTATGACTCTTTCAGTGGATGTTTCGCAATAGAGGAATATGTACTTGGAGGATTGCTTAGTTGACTATGGGCTGATAATCCTGATAAAAAAGCAGATTTATTACATAAAAAAGGATAGTAAAAAGCTTTTATCTATTAGTGTTAGACCTATTTACAGGGGGGATAAAAAAGTGAATGAAGCAATAATTAGTTTTCTTATTATTGTAATGTTGATCATTGCATTCACATACGGTCTCATAAGACAAATACGGCAAATAGTTAGTATCAGAAAAGGAAATAAATCAGATTATGTTCATTACAAAAGAACAGTAGTTGGAAACTATCTGAGTTGCATTTCATATGCAGGTTTTCTTATTGCCTATATCTTAAATGTACTTCTTGCATCACGTATTATACCTAGTGTATTTTTTACAAGTGATAACACCAGTTTCAGTTGTTTTACTTTTTTTGCCTTACTATTGATTGCGAAATTTGGAATTATTCCTAATGATTCCAAACAGGGGGATTTACAGAATTGATGATGTCAGAGGATGTTCAATATTCTTGTGAATACAAATACGTAATTAAGAAAGAGGAAATATGAAAAAAATTCCGCTAACACTATTAATCATCGGAATATCCATTACCTTTGTCTTAAGCTTTGCCATGCCAGAGTTGGCAGGCAAAGTAAAAAACGATATAAGCTCTATGAAAATCCTATACTCCTACAGCGTTACAAAGTCATTCTTGGAACAAACCGAAGAAACAATCGAAATGGCATCTGTACCTCTGGGTAAAGTAAAGACCCAAGATGTTAATATCCGCACAGATGTTCAGCTTGAAGAAACACCACTGAATATTCAGGGTGTAGTGAAGGAAAACCTAAACAAGCCAGAAGAGTACAAACACGAAGTCACCTTAACTGGCCCCGAAAAAGGGTTTACATATCGGAAATATTATCTTACCAAAAATTACGATAAAGGAACTTACACAGTTATACGGACTAATAAAATAACTGGAAAAGAAAAGGAGTATGCCGGAACGTACTATGAACCGAGTACTCAGGATCCTATCATCGCGTGGTCACGTGACAAAAAGTAAAAAAGGTATGTGATTAGATGACAGCTCTTATTACTACGCTTATCCCATTATTACAATAGATAAAAACGATAGTCTAAAACAAGACCCCCATTCTAGGGGATTTTTTAATTGAACATGATTAACATGAAAGTTGGGGGAAAAATGGAAAAACCAGTTACGATTGAGAATTACAACCCTAATTGGGTTACTGAGTTCGAACAGGAAAAAGCAAAGATTAAGGAAGTCCTAAAGGACAAACCTATTTGTGTTGAGCACATTGGGAGTACCTCAATAAAAGATTTAGGCTCAAAACCAATTTTGGATATAATGGCAGGCGTTCAGCATTTAGATGAAGTGGACAAGTTTATTGATCCCTTAAAAACCATTGGCTATGAGTTTGTGGCACATAAGGAGTTTCCTGAAAGGCGTTTTTTTAGAAAAGGCCAATGGAGAGCGGGTACACACCATTTACATATCTACAAATTCGGAAGTGAAGAGTGGAATAATCATCTTTTATTTAGGGATTATCTAAGAATCCATCCTGATGCACGAAGACAATACCAGGAATTAAAATTATCCTTAGCTCAAAAGCATCCTGCAGATATAGCGGGGTACACGAAAGCGAAAGCACCATTTATATTAAATGTCATAAAATCAGCAAATGGCGGGTGACTTCCAAGGGGAAAGTTTGAGCCGTGTTTCGGTAAATTACCTGAAAGAAAATGGTTAGCTGTTCTGAAGGGAAATGGTAACGGCAGTTAATTTAAACTGCCGTTTTTTGTATGAGCAATTAACATGAACTTCGAACAATTAGTTCCGGGGCAAACCGGTAAGTAATGTACGGGGTCTGATTTGAATTAGTTATCCGGCTCAGTAATAACTCTGCTGTTTTAATTCCCATTTGCTGTATGGGTTGTCCAATTGTTGTGATGGATGGTTCATAAAACTCCGTATAAGCGACATCATCAATGCTGACAATGGCCACTTCCCCGGGAATCGAGACTTTTTGCTTTTTCAAATAGCTAAGGATTTCACGTAACACTAAATCATTTCCTGCCACTATGGCTGTTGGAGGTTTTTCTGCATCGAATATTTGGGCCATTTTTTCTTGAATTTGGTTTCTGGGTAAAGAATGAATATCATCTTCCCTGACTTCCAATTTATGAGATGCCATCGCTTTTTTAAATCCTTCGATTCTCTCCAACCTTGGTGTGATCGGGATATCAATCGGCAAGGTTAAAAACGCAATATTTTCGTGTCCTTTTTCAGCCAGCATGGAAACAGCTAAAAAGATTGCAGCATGATTGTCTAATAGAACGGAATCAGATGTAACTCCATCAACTAATCGATCAACGAATACCATTGGAATTGAATGATCGATCAAGTAATTATAGACTTTAAAATCATTTCCTACCGGAAAGATGATGATTCCATCTACTTGTGTAGAAACCAGCAAATCAAGGTATTCTTTTTCTTTCTCCGGATCATCGGCAGAGTCACATATGAATACCTTCATGCCATGCTGCTGAAGCTGTTCTTCTACGGTACGGATGATTTCGGTGGATAAAGTATGTAAAATATTTGCTACGAGAATGCCTATGACCTTTGTTTTTTTCACTTTTAAATTCCTGGCATTATCATTGGGCCGAAAATCAAGTTCTTGGATGACTTGCTCGATTCTGTCTTTTGTTTCAGCGCTCATATAACGAAAACGTTTGTTAATATATTGAGAAACCGTACTTTTGGAAACGCCAGCCTTCTCAGCAACATCTGATATGGTAGTTTTCTTTTTTTTCATGCTGTTCTCCTAAAGGATATTATTTCTTTGAAATAGATCGGGATACCTTCATCATAACAAAGGAGCATTACGATTCCAACGCCAGTTAGCAGATTTTGTTAAACATTGGATGTAAGAAACACCCTAAGCACTTTGGCTAAGGGTGTTAACCTTAAAATATCCATTTGCAACTCTTGATCAACGGTTAACGAACGAGCCAGCCTCCATCAACAGCGAGGATATGGCCATTCATATAGTCAGAGGCCTTGCTTGCAAGAAAAACGACTGTTCCCATGACATCAAAGGGTGTTCCCCATTTTTCAGCCGGGATCCTTGAGAGAATGTCTTTGTTTCTTGACTCATCTGCACGAAGCGCGGCAGTATTGGCCGTTTCAATATATCCTGGGGCAATCGCGTTTATTTGAATGTTTTTAGACGCCAATTCATTTGCGAATGCTTTAGTCAGCCCGGCAACGCCATGTTTACTCGCTGTATATGCCGGAACGAACTTACCTCCTTGGAATGTGAGCATCGAAGCGATATTAATGATTTTCCCGCTGCCTTGTTCAACCATTTCTTTGGCGACTAACTGACTAAGAAAATACAGGGAATTCAGGTTAATGTCCATTACCGCATTCCAATCTTCGTCTTTATATTCCAATAAAGGAGCTCGGCGAATTGTTCCTGCATTATTAACAAGGATATCGATTTTCCCGTATGCTTCAAGACAGCCTTTTACAATACCTTTAAGGCTGTCTTTATTCGTAAGTTCTGCTTGATAAAAGACTGCTTTTTGGCCGGTCGTTTCGATTAAATCCTTTGTTTTCTGCCAATTATCACCATGGGCAACGATAAAAACATCTGCACCTGCTTTTGCTAAAGCAACCGCATATCCTTGTCCTAATCCAGTATTTCCTCCTGTTACGATGGCAACTTTCCCTTTTAAACTGAAAAATTCCATTGAAAAATCCAGTAAATTCATCTTGTTTCCTCCATCCCCATATGGATTAGTAAACCACTCTTAGCATGTTACTTCATTTCTGAAATAGGAAAGTTATCCATATCCTCATATGTATAATTTTCTCCAGCCATTGCCCAAATAAATGTGTAGTTGCTTGTAGCGGAACCACTATGTATAGACCACGGAGGTGAAATGACAGCTTGTTCATTTTTCATTACAATATGCCTTGTTTCATCGGGTTCACCCATCATGTGGAACAAAATGGCATCTTCTGCTAAGTCAAAATACATATAAACTTCCACTCTGCGGTCATGAACATGAGGAGGCATGGAGTTCCAGACATTTCCTGGAGCCAATTCAGTCATTCCCATACACAGTTGGCAGCTTTGGATACCTTTTTCATGAATCATCCTGCGAATCGTCCGCTTATTTGCCGTTTCCTGTGACCCCATTTCATCTCCTTGCACTTCCTTGAATGCTACGTGTTGAATGGGGTAATTTTTATGTGCTGGAGCAGAGGCTAAATAAAATTTGGCGGGCTCGGAGTCTGAATCACTAGTGAAAATCAGCTCTTTACAACCTAATCCTATATACAGACAATCACGATTTTGAAGGGTATATACTTTCCCATCAACTGAGATCTTTCCTGATCCCCCTATATTAAATACACCTAATTCTCTTCGTTGAAGAAAATAATCAGCTTTTATGAAATCATGGCCCTCAAGCTTAACCTCTTTAGAAACAGGTTTGATTCCTCCTATGATGATCCTGTCATCAAGGGAATAGCATAAAGAAACGTCATCATCGAGAAATAAATTTTCCACTAAAAAGTTTTTGCGGATTTCACTTGTATCAAAGTGTTTGGCTTGTGACGGATGAATGGAATAACGTTTTTCCATATGCATATAAATAACCTCCTAGTTAGTAAAACGGTTTATTATGAATTTTCAAAAATGTTAGCGCTACCAATATTAAAAATATATATAATATTTTCCAATTAGTCAATATTAATAGAAAATTTTAGTAGGTAAAGAGGGGAAATATGATAAATACTAAGTTTTTATGAAGATTAAAAATAAAAAGATTAATATTGTTAAAAACTGGTTTATATGGTAATCTGACTTTATTGAAAAGAAAGCGCTTTCTTGTGGTTCTGGTTTACTAAACCACAATACACCTTTTTCAGGGGGAATTAGGAATGAAAGAATTAGATGTGATCACCTTTGGGGAACCGATGACCATGTTCTATGCAAATGAAGTACAGCCCTTACATGAAGTTAAATCCTTTTCCCGAGCGATTGCGGGAGCAGAATCAAACGTAGCTTGCGGATTGGCGCGTCTTGATTTAGATGTTGCTTATATGACGAAACTTGGCAACGACAGTTTCGGTAAGTTCATCATCGGAGAATTGAATAAAGAAAAAGTCGACACGACAGGTATCCGTTTTACAAGTGATCACCCGACAGGAATGCTAATCAAGTCTAAAGTGCTGGATGGAGACCCAGAAGTGGAATATTTCAGAAAAAATTCAGCAGCTTCCACTCTGGATATTGACGACTTCTCAGAAGAATATTTTCTGCAAGCTAAACATCTGCATGCAACAGGTATCCCATCCGCATTATCTGAAAGCTGCCATGAATTTACGGTTGCTGCCATGATATTTATGAAGAATCAAGGAAAAACCGTTTCATTTGACCCGAATTTACGGCCAAACCTATGGCCGGATAAACAAAAAATGGTTGATTGCATTAATCAGCTAGCTTACCTTTGTGATTTCTTTCTTCCAGGCATGTCTGAAGCGGAAGTTTTAACAGGACTCCAAACACCTGAGGAGGTGGCCGAATTTTATTTGAACAAAGGGGTTAAAATGATTGTCATCAAGCTTGGTGCAGAGGGAGCCTATTATAAAAATGCGAATGATGAAGGGTATATTAAAGGATTTGTACCCGAAAAAGTCGTTGATACAGTAGGGGCCGGCGATGGTTTTGCCGTCGGGGTGATCAGCGGCTTGCTTGAAGGTATATCCACGATGGAAACCGTTACTCGGGGTAATGCGATTGGCGCCCTGCAAGTCATGTCTCCTGGTGATATGGATGGTATGCCCAGCCGGAAAAAATTACAGGACTTTATTGAAAGTCAGAACAAACTTTTAAACGTTGAATGATCGATAACAGCAACCAGTTAACTCCACAACTAGACTTCCAATTACAAATAATCATAAATTTGATAATGAAGTGGAGAGATTGTGATGAGAATAAAAGCCGGAATAGAAAAAATCCCTGGTGGAATGATGGTTGTCCCTTTGTTCATAGGTGCTCTGATACATACTATTTTTCCAGACACAGCAACCTTCTTTGGCGGATTTACAGGTGCGATGCTAACAGGTACCGCATCGATATTAGCCGTTTTTTTCTTTTGTGTCGGAGCTACGATAGATGTTAAGCAATCCGGGTATATCGCAAGAAAAGGATTTACATTGCTTATCGGTAAAGTCGTATTTGCGGCATTATTAGGATATGGGGCAGCTTTACTGCTTCCAGAGAACGGGATTCAAACTGGTCTCTTTTCCGGTCTTTCGGTGTTAGTGCTGATAGCAGCTTTTAATGAAACGAATGGCGGTCTTTATACCGCACTCATGACAAAATTGGGAAGAACGGAAGATGCTGCTGCATTCCCGTTCATCAGTATTGAAAGCGGACCGTTCTTCACGATGATCATCCTCGGTGTTGGGGGCCTTGCAACGTTTCCATGGCAAACGATCGTCTCCACTTTGATTCCATTTGCAGTCGGTATGATTGTAGGGAATATCGATAAAGAATGCCGGGAATTCTTTGGACAGGCCGTACCGGTCCTTATCCCGTTCTTCGCACTGGCTCTAGGTTTCGGGTTGGATTTTGGCATGATCGTAAAATCCGGATTCATGGGTATTTTAATGGGTGTTGCCGTCGTCTTCCTTTCCGGAGGTGTCTTATATCTACTGGACCGCTACGTTACAGGTTCGGATGGTGTTGCTGGGGTCGCAGCATCCTCAACAGCGGGGGCCGCAGTCGCAGTGCCTTTCATTATTGCCGAGTTAAACCCGCAATTTGCTCCTGTAGCAGAATCGGCAACGGCAATCATCGCGACAAGTGTATTGGTGACAGCAATTCTAACACCCATGCTGACGATGTGGGTTGCAAAGAAACAAGAAGAAAGAGGGATTCCGCAGCGAAGAGGCATGAAACCAACTATTTTGAAGGATCCAACTGTGACCCCCATCCAAAAAGCGAAGTAAATCAAATAAAATGTAAACGTTATCTAAAAAGCAGCTGGGGTAATTATCCTGGCTGCTTTTTTGTGATACATGCACATTGGTGTTAAAATAAGGAAAAATAAAAAAGGAATATAAATGCCAATTCCTATCAAGGAGGCTTTCATGAGAAAGGTCGAGGTCGTACCATATAAGGAAGAATGGTCCAAGCTATTTCATGATGAATGCCAAAAATTACAGGATATTTTCGGGCCTGGATTGATAAAGTTATACCATATTGGCAGTACAGCCATCCCGGCAATCCATGCCAAGCCAGTAATAGATATTTTGGCAGTGGTAAAAGATGTGGAATGTGTGGCTGATTTTAATAAGGAGATGGAAGAGATAGGGTATGATGCCAGGGGGGAGAACGGAATCTCTGGACGGCGGTTTTTTCGTAAAGGCGGGGATGAGAGGACGCACCATATTCACATGTTTCAAAAAGGACATGAAGAAATAGCCAGACACCTCGCTTTTCGGGATTATTTGCTGGCACACCCTGAGGAAGCACAAAAGTATAGCAGGCTGAAGCAGCGCTTGGCAGCGGAATTCCCAGATGATATCAAAGGATATGTAAACGGGAAAAATGATTTTATAAAAGAGGTTGACGAAAAAGCGGAACATTGGGCGAAGCGTGGTGATCATCATGTTAATGAAGTGGATTAAATGCCAAGTGAATGAGGAAAACAAGCGTTCATTCTCAAAGGCACAAGAGGGATGGGGGGAATTGCGCCAATGTTCTGGTTTCATGGGACAAATCGGAGGGTGGAATAGAAATGAACCCTATGAAGCAGGCATTCTCTCCGTTTGGGAAGATCTTTATTCTTATCATAGTTTCATGCAGCATCAGCATGATGAAATAATTGGGAAGAGTGACCAAGGAAGTACATATACAAGTATTTCTGTCGATATATACGAGAAAATGTTCAATAAAGGAACAAAAGACATTACGGAATTTTTTGGCAAGGGAAATTACTTCGAGTGGCTGACTGTTCTGTTGAAAATGATAAACAAGCCGGATTTGAGCAGGTGCAAAAGGACATATGGCACTGGGCATGCTATCTGGTGCAATCGGAAAAAGGCAATCCGGGAGATACCTGGCCACTTCATTATGGGACAATGAATATTCACATCAACGGTATGTGGATAAGGAGTTGGCTGCCCTGATAAAGGAATCGGGAGTGAATACAGGAAGTTTATTTGAATTGCATCCAAAGTGGGCGGTCATTTAGAATTAAATATTATCAATCTATCAATTTTGGATAATCAATGGCGTCTTGGTTTGCAGTGTAATGTAAGAATGATGGACATTTCAGCGCTCCAAATATATTCTACAGAAGGTGATAACAAATGAAACTAGATTATGATTCACAGTACATCAGGGGCATCTACCTGAATAGAGACCGAATATCTTCGTATGACCATTTCCCCCTTGACCTGCCGGTTATCAGGCACCTTCAAGAAGTGGCTTTTCATCCCAGTGTTACCTATGTTATCGGGGAAAATGGAATGGGAAAGTCCACTTTGCTCGAAGGCATTGCGATTGCGTATGGCTTCAATCCGGAAGGCGGAACGTTGAATTTCAATTTTTCCAATTATGATTCACACTCCAATTTGGACGAATACCTCCGTTTGAAAAAAGGCGTGTACAAACCGCAGGATAATTTTTTCTTTAGGGCGGAAACCTTTTATAATTTAGCTACGAATATAGAGGAATTGGACAGGGAGGCTTCGTTCGGGTCGAAAATCATCGATTCCTTCGGTGGAAAATCACTTCATCAGCAATCTCATGGGGAATCGTTTTTTTCAGCTTTTGTAGAACGATTTCAAGGCAATGGATTGTATATCCTCGATGAGCCTGAAGCTGCTTTGTCGCCATTGAGACAAATATCGATGCTGGCCAGGATAAATGAGCTTGTTCAACAAGGTTCCCAATTCATCATTTCCACCCATTCCCCGATCATCATGGCCTACCCGGATGCTAAAATCCTCCAAATTTCAGATGAGGGAATGAGTGAGGTGACTTTAGAGGAGTCCAATCACTATTTGCTAATGAAACAGTTTTTTGAAGATAAAGATCGGCTGCTGCATCATCTATTCGAATGAGATTTAGCATCTCCTTTTAAAAAACCCCGACTGCACTGCGCATTCGGGGTTTTCATTTTGTTGAAATTCATTATTGACAGTTTAAGTGTATTACGGGTATAGTACATCTATAAGGTGTATGAACCACTTAGTACATACACGCAAGACACTATGCATATCTTTTTAAATAAATAGGGGGTGGTTTTAATGAACGTAAATACCCGGGAACCGGTATATCTGCAAGTCGTTAGGCATTTTAAAGAACAAATAGCCATAGGTAAATTCGAGGCTGGCCAGGAAATTCCCTCCCGAAGAGAACTGGCGGCTACACTGAACATAAATCCTAATACTGCTCAAAAAGCGTATAAAGAAATGGAGGAACAGGGCTTGATTCACACTGAACGAAATTTCCCCAGTCAAATCACGACGAATGAAACGATTTTACAGGCTGTGAGGCAGGAATTGATTTTGGCAGCCGTCGATACGTTTGTCGATGCGATTCGTCCGATTAATGTACCAGTTGATGAGCTGCTTCGTGTGGTTAAAGAAAAATACTCGGAAGAAATAAGGGAGGAGGAAGAAAAATGATAGAAGTAAAAAAGATCTCCAAGAATTATGGCCGGAAAAAGATCTTGGATAGTGTTTCATTTACAGCTAATAAAGGGGAAGTCACTTGCCTGATCGGGATAAATGGTGTCGGTAAAACGACAACACTCAAAGCGATCATGGGATTAACGCCATATAAAGGTGAAATCCTGATCGATGATCAAAAGATGACTAAGGATAGTTATGAAAAAATCACCTTCATTCCGGACGCACCGACCATGCTTCCGCAAATGACCATTAAACAGGCCATGGTTTTCATGTCAGATTTCTATACGTCCTGGAATTCGGAAAGGGCTAACCAACTGATGGGGTTTTTCAAGCTTAAAGAGGAAAATCGCATTTCGGAATTGTCAAAAGGGAATACAGCTAAGCTCAACCTGATGCTTGGTCTGTCCCTTGACGTGGATTATGTACTGATGGACGAACCATTTTCGGGAATCGATATGTTTAGCCGCGAGCAAATTGCCGATGTCTTTGCGAGCCACCTTATTGAAGATAGAGGAGTCATCATCACGACCCATGAAATCGGTGATATTGAACATTTAATCGATAAGGTCATTTTATTGGATAACGGTACAGTACTTAAAGAGTTCAATACAGAAGAAATGCGGGAAGAGGAAGGAAAATCGGTAGTCGATGTAATGAGAGAGGTGTATCAATCATGATGCGATATATAAAACTAGTGAATTTTGAAATCAATCGATTCAGTAAAATCTATATTAGCTTATTGTTGATCACCTTGGTTTCGCAATTTGCAGGAGTGTTCTTCGTTACGAAGAGTCTTCTAAATGATGCCAGGGATATCATGGCGAAAGAAAGACTATCCGAAGCCGCTTATATTGCCAATTATGGAAGCATTGATTTTAGCCATATCGCGCATACCCTCTTGTTTGTAGGACCGATTGCGCTGAGTGCGGTTGCCCTTATTTTTTACATTTTCCTTATTTGGTACCGTGATTGGTTTGGAAAGAATACATTCATTTATCGTCTATTGATGTTACCGACATCCAGATTATCGATCTACCTTTCCAAAGCTACGGCCATCTTCTTGATGGTGTTGGGAATGATTGCTTTCCAGATCATCATTTTGCCAATGGAAAATGCGCTGTTTAATTCAAATGTGCCACAAGCGCTCTTGAATGAAATGTCAATTTCCACCATCACGAAAATCATTCCGATTTTGTCATTGATCATCCCGAGTACCTTCACGCAATTCCTGCTTTCCTATGGCATCGGTCTTATGATCATGTCGATATTATTCACGGCGATCATGTTTGAAAGGAGTTTCCGTATAAAAGGTTTCATTTTGGGCTTGGTGTATTGCGGAATCGCTGCAGTGTTGTTTTTAGCTCCAGTTTTCGTAATGGAGTTTGGGGATTTTTATTTTTACCCTAATGAATTATTTGGCCTGCTGCTCGCATTAGGAATCATCGTGACGGGATTATCGGTTTGGCTTGGTTCTTGGTTATTGAAAAATCGCGTTACCGTATAACAAAAACTATTAAAGGAGAGTGAACAAGGTGAAACGTTATTTATGCAGCATCATTATTGGAATGGTTGTCATCTTAAGCATCGGGACCTATTATGTCAAAGTAGCTTCCTCCGCTTCCAGCCTTCCAAAGTATACGTTCAAGACACTGGAAGGCAGTGATAAAGAGCTTGATCCGGTGATTATAAATGCTACGCTTGAAAATGGTAATTTTTATGAACCATTAAGATTTGAATCCAATACAACCACATATGCCAGTGAAAGTTCTTACTTTGAGAACTTAACTGGAAGACAAGATCATCAAATTGAAAGATTAATAAAAGAACATCGTTCGTTTATGCGTGGCAAGGATTCCATTAGTTCTTTATATGAAGACGATGATTTCCTGGCTTACGCTTGGGTGAATAGCGAATTTACGAATAACGGCAAGATGGAAGCGGAGTTTGATATCGGTTTACTGGAGAAGAAAGACGAAGAGGAGACTTCTTTCCAAATTGAACTTCCCGATCAAGAGAGAATCATGAATGTTGATGTCAGGGATGTGCAGTTGGTTCATTCAAAACTACAGGTGTTAACGATGATTGATGTGAATTCAAACAATGAGAAGCAAACGAAAGAAGTTCATCTGTATACGATCGATTTAGCTAATAAAAAAGTCTTGAGCGATAAAAAGCTTTTATCTGAAACCTTTACTAACCCTAATCAAGTTGATTTTGAAATGCCAATTGATGTTGCTCCTTCCCAGCCAAACAACATGGTTTTAATTTCATTAATTAAAGGAGTAAATCATGAGGAGGGTCCCTTTGAGGAAAAACTAAAAGAAAGCAAACTGTTATCTTATAATTATGAAACGGAAAAATTAGAAACGGTTAAAAAAGGATCGCTTAGCCTGGACTTGGCAAGATCAGGATATGCAGACGGGAAAAACCTTTATGCAGTTGAAATGAAATCAGGTAAATATCGCATTAAAACATTTGACCTCAGCAGTCAAACGTTAACGAATGATACGGAGCTGGATATAGCTGCTAATAAGGAAGAACAATATACCGCTGCCTTTAAAAACGGGCGTGTGTACTTCCTATTAAACGAAATGAATCAAGAGGGCAAATCAAGCAAGCCTGCCAAACTTCTGATAGCAGATTTAAAGACTGGAAAGACTTTATATAAAGGTGAAACAGTCATAAATAAAAACAACAGCAAAAGTTTTGGACTTTATATTGATGACCTGGAAATAAAATAAGGACCTATTATCAATGAAAAAGGGATATCCCCCAATGGGATATCCCTTTTGTTGATTATCATTTAAATGGAAGCCAAGTTCCCTCTGGCTGCACGTTCCTTCTTGCCGTGCAAGAAGTAGTAAAGGACGGAGGTTGCGATGACCACAACGCCCAGGATGACATAAAGTGTGCTGTAACCTGTTACTGGAATGATGAATCCCAGAATATAAGGGCCGAATCCAAGTCCTGCATCAAGCATGATAAAGAAGGTGGACGTTGCCATCCCCATTCGGTGAGGCGGTGTCAGTTTAACGGCAATCGCCTGCGAGCTTGATTGCATATTACCGAATCCAAGGCCGATGAGGAAACCAGCTGCCAGTAAAGTGAAACTATTGGTTGTGATACTTAGAAGCAGCAAGCCGATCCCGAAAAGCATGAATGCCGGATACATAATGAAGTTCGATCCTTTGCGGTCCATTAGCGGTCCTGAGAAAGGACGTGATACCAATACGGCTACTGCGTAAACGACAAAGAAGAAGCTTGCTGTATTGACCAGATTGATTTCGATGGCATAGAAACTGATGAAAGAAAGGACGCTGGAATAACAGAATGCCAATAACAAAGTAATGATTGAAATGGGCAGTGCCTTAGGTTCAATGAAATTGGAAAGCTTGAACCCTTTGCTTTCCGTAACTTTTGCCGTCACTTTCAATGCCGGGACATATAGGAAGAATGCAGTAATTAAAGAAATCACCCCTAAAGCCAGGCAGAAACTGAAAATCACTTGGAAGCTTGTATGTTGAGCCATATACAGACCGATGAAAGGACCGATTGCCGTCGCAAGTGTCGCGCTCATGCTGTAATAGCCGATGCCTTCTCCCTTTCGTGTTGCCGGGATGATCTGCGCGACGATCGTTCCTGTCGCAGTACTCGCCATGCCCATCGCCATCCCATGGATTAGGCGGTTAACAAGCAGGAAGCCAATTCCAAGGTCCACAAAATATAGAAGTGTTGTCAAAGTGAAAAAGATCAAACCTATGAATAATGTTTTCTTGCGGCCGATTGAATCAATGAAACGGCCAATGAACAGACGTCCGATTAACGTCCCGATAATAAAAATACCCGATATGAGTCCGGCTTCGCTAGTAGAAGCATCCAATTCATTAACAGCATAGATGGCAAGTGTCACCATCAGTAAATAAAAGATTAATGTTATGAAAAAATTGATGGACGAAACGATGACAAAGTCCTTCGTCCACAGTCTGGCTCTGGATTGATCCATGTTATTATCCCCTTACTTTATAATGTTATTTCTTATTTCGCCCATGATACGTATGGCTGCAAGTTGTTCCTCTTCAGTGATTCCTTTCAAGATGTCCTGTTCGTATTGATCGATTGTCACGCGGACTTCGCTGTAGATATTATTGCCAAGCTCAGTAAGCCGCATTCTTTTCTCGCGTTTATCTTTGCTGGGCACATGCTCGACATACCCCAGTTCTTCCAAGCGGGCAATGGTCCTCGTAATCGTTGGTTTTTCCACACCTTGATAATTGGCAAGCTCTACAAGCGTTGCCGAATCATAATTGAATAAGAAATGTAAAATCGACCATTGCGCCCTGTGTAAATCATGCTTGCCCAGCTGGATATTAAGATTATTTTCAAACGGACGGTACAGCAGCAAAAATTGCTGAAAGAACTTTTGGTAAGTCTCTATCAGAAACACCCCTTATTCACAATATATAGTTACCCTTAGTAATTGTTACCCTCGGTAACTATAATAACAAAACAAATCCATTCTGTCCACTCGGATTTATATTTTGTAAAAGCACCAAACTCATGAGTAACGCCCATTTACGAGTAAAAGGCGGAAACTCACGAGTAAAAGGCGGAAACTCACGAGTAAAAGGCGGAAACTTACGAGTAAAAGACGTAAACTCACGAGTAAAAGGCGGAAACTCACGAGTAAAACGTTGAAACATACGAGTAAAATAGCAGAATTCACGAGTAAAGCGCCGAAACTCACGAGTAAAAGGCGGAAACTCACGAGTAAAAGGCGGAAACTCACGAGTAAAAGCCTCAAACTTTCGATTAAAACGCACCAAAAAGCGATCATAAAGGTAGATGACAGGTGTCATATTGATCTATATGTTTCAAATTTAAAGAGGACCATTGATTTTTGGGGCTGGTTTTTGGACGAGATGGGCTATGTCAGGAGTGGGAAGACGGGGAGAGTTGGAGATTGGGTGAGATGTTCATGGTTTTATACAAGCTTGAAACAAGGTTTCTTGACTAGGGGGTGAGTGGGTCTGCGACTTCCCGTCATCAGGTTGATGAGATCACCAGAAAATTAAGGGACAGATGAGTTACCATCCTTTATGCCGACAAGCACCCATTCGCCGGTGGGAAGGAACATTACGCTGTTTACTTTGAAGACCCAGGTAGGATGAAAGTTGAATTGGTGGCACCTAAGTATTTTCGTTAGTTGGTAAGATGAAGGAAAATGGCAAAGCAACTGCACTATATGATAAATAAAAGCTAACGACATCCATCTTTAGCTAGCCTTTAATCAGGTATTAATAATTATTATATGAATAGGGATAGGAATTGCCGTTTCCATTTTTCGGATTTTCCTCGTGTTTCTCTTGTTCAATGTGTTCAACCTCAAGGGTAATGGCATCAATTAAGATAAATGCACCAATAACTTGAATTCAGCTACCGACCAATAGAATCCGTTCTCCAATTACACTTTTTTCGTTTAAAACGTAAATATTACCGATCGCTGCTAAAAAAGAGCCTAAAGAAATGAAGCTATTTCCTGTAATTGCAAGGGCCCTATAGGATGAATCCTCGTCTATAGATGCACCTAGAGCTTCAAAAGCTGCACCAAGCCCTTGGACTCCACTGCCAAGGGCATCTATTTTTGTTCCCTCTTCCTCAGCACCATTCAGTTCAATACTTACTCCAACTGCATTTGTACTATTACCAGCAGCCTCAAGCCAAGCACCGAAGATGGTATATATTTGTGCTAGATCCCTCTCTGATTTTAACAGCTTAGTTCTCCCAATGGCTTGCAACGAGTTTCCGAAAGCTTCAATCCCATTTCCTTTAATGATTAAATCTTTCCCAAAATCGCTGTGGGTGAAAGTTTGCCGGGTCTGCCCGATTGCATCAATAAGTCCACCAATACCTAGTATCCATGCTCCTGAAAGAAGAGGATCTTCTCCACGTATAGTCATATTCTCAAACACTCCTTAAAAGAGGGTATTTTATATTATTCATAAACCAGTGTTTGTTTACATATTGCTTTAACCGGCATATTTAAACATAAACCAATTATTGGTATAATGGCAGCTGGAGGAGATGAGATTGACTTTTAATAATTTTTTGCAATTAATTACCGCTGCATTTTTCTTTATGGTTTTTACATTTTGTACCTGGTATGAAGGAAGCGAAATTCTGGATAACCCTTGGGAAAGGAAGTATTCCACGCATTTCACACAAGTAAATGATGATCAAGCGATGGATGCATATGATATTTCGAATTTCGATTATTTCGTGTATGCCGCAAAATTCAAACCATTATTTCCATTTCTTATGGTCATCACAGCATCGTACTTAATCATACTTACGGGATATATCCAATTCAAAAGAAGTATTAAAAAAATGGCTCTTTTCTTGTTGGGATTGGGTGTCCTTTTTCTGCTTTCAACTGGTTTTGTATCCAATTCCCCAACTGTGGGAGGGAATATCTTTCAAGCTTTCTTTCTGATAGGCGGGATGATGGCCATAATAGGTGCAGCGCTATATTATTTCCTGATGCCAACAGGATTACATACTGAAGTTTAAAGTTGAAAAGTTGCCGATGAGGCAGCTTTTTTTTTGCAAAATGTTGATGGAAGATGACACAAAATAACGAAAAATAATAGTCATTTTTGCGAAATTCTTAGATTGAACTTCACTGAAATATAGCTTACGGTTAGTATATTACCAGCGGTGGACCCATATCGGTTCAGACCTTTAAAATATAAATCATACCGTTTCCGGTAAAGAAGTGTGATGCAGTTGGAAAAAAGTTATCCAGTGATTGAAGAAATAAAGTGAAAAGGTGATAAGATGTCAGGCAAAATCAGAATTGAACAGCCAAAGATCCCTCAAGACTTAACTCAAACGAACTTTCAGGAAATATATTATCAAGATGAGCCTTATCTGGATTCATGTATTATAACCAATTGTACGATCGATAGAGAAAAGATGGACAAAATCGTATTATCACAGGTAGTTTTTAAAAATGTGACATTCAGCGATGTATCATTCAGGAATATCGAGCTGACGGATGTCATTTTCGATCATTGCGATTTGACGAATGCTGATTTCATGGGCGGCTCGATTCATCGGGTGGAATTCAAAGAGTCCAAACTATTAGGCATTAACCTGTCTGACGCGAGTTTAGGGAATGTCTACTTTGAGAATTGCAACTTGAATTTAAGTGCTTTTGGTTATTCCAGCTTAAAGCAAGTGAAGTTCGATCATTGCTCATTGGAAAGTGCTGATTTTTATGAGTGTAAATTCATCAAAGTGAAGTTCGAAACATGTAGATTAAATGAAGTGAACTTTTCCCGGACACCCCTCAAAGGAATTGATATTAGCAGTTCTACATTTCAAAGGCTTACCGTATCAATGGAAGATTTAAAGGGATGTGAAGTTTCCCCGGACCAAGCGATAGTATTTGCAGCCATGCTGGGCCTGAAAATTAAAGAGTGAACCTTTTAAGATGAAAAAATGACTCAATGGAGCTGACACGAGGGACCACCGAATTTGGTGGTCCTTTTTGAGTTGGCATGTCGCTAATTGTTGGCGATTTGTAGTAAAAATGGGCAGCGTGTATATGAATATATGATTTTGAAAAGTACGGAATGTTTGCACAAATACAGGATTGCTTTACAATATTTGTTAGGTAGAAGGGGGGGTGAACGTTGATTATCAATAAGGTCACTTTGTATAGTCATGCATGGGAAGAAATGCGGAATTTTTATGTTGATGTGTTAGGATTTGAGTTATTATCGCAAACTGATGATGTTTTTGAAATTAAGGCAGGGGAAAGTGTGCTTGAAATTAAAAGATTTCATCACAAAGAAAAGCCTTTTTATCATTTTGCCCTGAACATTCCAACCAATTTATTTACATCGGCAAAAGCCTGGGCGAAATCAAAAGTGGAATTGACTATAGAAGATGATTATGACGAAGTTTATTTCAGCCATTTGGACGCACATGCTTTTTATTTTACAGACCCTTCAGGCAACATTGTCGAGTTCATATCGAGATATTCCGTATCACCCAAATCCGAGGCTAAGTATTTTTTAGCTCAAAACGTCCTGTGCATCAGTGAAATAAACATTACGACAGATGAAGTAAGGGCTTTTGGAAATCAGTTGATCAGAAATGGTGTACCTGTAAGGAATGGTGAATCGATAAGTGAAAGTGGATTGAATTTCATGGGGGAATTTGAAGCAGGTTCGTTTTTACTTTTAGGTCCAAGGAAACGGCGGTGGATTTTTTCGAATAAAGAGTCGGAAATCTTTCCGCTTTCGATAGTCATAAATCAGCAACTGTATATTTCAATGGATGGCAAAGGAGTTATGGAATTGAAAAAAGTAGAATGATGTAGGTTTTATATTCATTCGATCGATTCAATCATGAAAGCTAACGCAGAAGCAGGGCTGCCTGCCATTGATGTATCTCCAAACCACCATTTAATCTTATTACTGATTCATGTATAAACTTATTACTATTAATACCAGCTTTCTTTAAATAAGGCTATGATAAGCATAATCTGATATTTCTTCCTTACATAAATATATACTTGCTAACTTACTATCCTCACAAACGTCAGTTAGCTGTATATATTTATATTTTTACTTAATAAATTCTCTAAACTCATCAATATAGAAAGCTACATAACCGCAATTTGGGCATACAGATGCTTTAGGGTTTGCAGAAACACTACTGAAAAGTCCTTTCTTTTGACTAATCTTAATTCCATACATTCCGCCTTGAACATTTACTTGGCAATCATCTATCATTTCAGTTTGGCACTGATTACAGATTCTTTTCATTAAAACACTCCTTTTTAAAATACTTAAGTAGAAACACTCAGAATTCGACGTTTATAATAACATAAATATCCAAAATAACTTATGATATAGTGCAATTACATAAGAAAAGTCATGTTTAATAGAGGAAGAATTGGTGACATATATTTTAACAGCACCATTTTTATGTTCATAGCCTAACATACAATAGCAGTGAATACTGCAGCATAACTCAAGGAGACTGCCATGAAAAAAAGAAGTTTATTGATAGCATTGGGCGTGATCGTTTTTGGGATCATTGCTTCGATAGCATTGGTACCTCAAACCAAACAGAAAGAGCTTGTCGGTAAAAGGGCATTTCCTCAGCATACTGTCTATCAAGCGGGTACGATAAAACCTGACAATGTTTCACAGGGGGAGTTGGATGCTGGCGTAGCGAATTTTTATAAAGCCTGGAAAAATGAATATCTTAAGCAGCCAGCTGATGAAAATGATCAATATTATATTTTTTACAATGATAAAGGATATGCAGAGCCCAAGAATGCAGTGACCGTCTCTGAAGCGCATGGGTATGGGATGATGATAACGGCAATCATGGCAGGCAGCCAGGACAAGCAATACTTCGATGGTCTTTATCGTTTTTATAAAGCCCATGGAAGTGATAATGACCCTTCCTTAATGGCATGGCAGCAAGTTAAGGATAAGTCGGGTAAAATCATCAATACGCCAGGGGACGCCAATTCAGCAACTGATGGCGATATGGATATCGCCTATTCGTTGTTATTGGCCGATCGCCAGTGGGGAAGTGAAGGGGAAATCGACTATCTTGCCAGTGCAAAGGACATCTTGGCTGCGATCATGTCGAATGAGATAAATCGGTCGCAGTCCTTGGTTAAGCTAGGGGACTGGGTGGAAGATAAAGGTGAGGTATACGGACAATCGACTCGTTCATCTGACCTTCTTCTTAATCATTTTAAGTCATTTGAGGCGGCAACCGGGACTGATGAATGGAAAGATGTAACGGATAAGGCTTATGCGGTCATTCATTCGATTTATGAGGATAAAAGCGGCAATACAGGTCTTATGCCGGACTTCATTGTACAATCCAGGGGAGAATATCAGCCGGCTCATGCTGATTTTTTAGAAGGGGAGAATGACGGCAATTACAGCTGGAACAGCAGCAGGACACCATGGCGCTATACACTCGATTTCTTACTGACTGGTGATGAAAGAGCCCTGCCGCAATTGAAGAAGATGAATGATTGGATTAAAGCGGAAACGGATGGCAATCCTGAAAATATCCAATCCGGCTATACGCTGAGCGGAAAAGCCGTGGAAGAAGGGAATAGTACAACCTTCGTTGCTCCATTCATGGTGAGTGCCATGGTTGATTCCTCCAACCAGCAATGGATCAACGAATTATGGGATAGGACGATACAGAAACAAGACGATGATGACTATTTTGCCAATACGATAAAATTACAGACAATGATCGTGGCTTCAGGTAACTGGTGGGCGCCGTGATTCAATGAAGAAACTTAATTAGAGATGAACAGGAGTTTGATGAGAATGATGAAAGTCACACCTTTCTTGATGTTCGAAGGAAATGCGGAAGAAGCAATGAATTATTACACATCTTTAATCGAAGGATCGAAAATAACCAGCATGATACGGTATGGTGCCAATGAAGCAGGTACAGAGGGGAGTGTCATGCAGGCCACCTTTACCTTGAAAGATCAGGAATTTATGTGCATCGATAGCAATGTTAAGCATCAATTTACGTTTACACCTTCGTTTTCAATATTCCTTACATGTGATAGTGAAGAGGAAATTGACAGGCTTTATTCGAGCTTAGCTGATGGAGGACAAGAGCTTATGCCATTGGGTGATTATTCCTTTAGTAAGAAGTTTGGATGGATATCTGATAAATTTGGTGTTTCCTGGCAACTTACTCTCCCAATATGACTGATGTGAAAAAAGCCACTGGATAGTGGCTTTTTTTCAGTTTGTTGACCAAAGGTGTTCGTAAGTGACACCCCGGACCATGAGGCGTGGATGGTCGAAAAAAGTGCGGTGAAGGTCGAATCTCGTGAGGGTTACAGTAAAAAACATGAAGGATAATTAGTCTTGTTTTAAAACCATGGTTTGGGATGAGACACTTCCGAACCTCCTTTTGTTGAAAAAAGGGTTTCTATCTGAATTTTTTAAACAAGGTTGATTGGAACGGAAGGTGCGAGACTCCTGCGGGAATAGCGCGTCAAAGGGAGACCCCACAGGCGCAAAGGCGCCGAGGAGGCTCCCGGACCGCCCGCGGAAAGCGAGTACCTGGAGTGAAATCAGTAGTACAACCAGGTCTTATTAAAAAAGTTGGTTCGCAATTTTTTCGACCTTACCTGAAGAAATTTGCGACACTCCTGCCGAATAACTGGTTAGCCGAGAGCCCACAGTCGCTTGCTTTGATGAGGCTTGGAAGACAGTCGGCGGAAAGGGAGCTGATTTCTGAAATCACTTGGAATGTAAAAAAACTGAAGAGACTCTTGTTCCCTATAAGGGATGAAAAAAATTTTTACCAGTAAAAATTTTTTTACTGTTTAAGACGGATTCCCACATCAATAACACGCCGATGCATCCTCGATAATACGTTTTGCCCAACTGCTTTCCTTGATATATACCCCATTCACTCCGCATGTTTCTGAAAATTCCAACATTGGCATGCGGATTGCTAGATTAAAAGTAATATCACATATTGACGACGGCAGAAAGGGGGACTACTGCGGCGGATCCGCACTTTTTCACGAGTTGCTGCGCAGGTGATGAATCAAAGATATCGATCTTCGTGTTACCACATTTAGTTCATATCATTAGACAAGAGGAGAATCCCATGAAACCAATTTATTTTCTTTCTTTAATTCCTGTAATCGCCATACTTGGCGGGCCTTTTTGGGCTAATAGTATCGAATCGTATATTCTTGGCATGCCGCTATTCTTTTTCTGGAACTTTTCGTGGCTGATCTTTACCGCTTTAGTCGTTTTTATCATTTATATGCTAGATCCCAAGAATAAAGAGAGGGAAGAGAAATGAATATTGCGATCATCATTATTTTCAGTTTCCTGTTGCTGTCACTTTATTTAGGGATTAGGGCAAGAAAAGGCAAGGACATGGACCTTGAACAGTGGACAGTCGGCGGACGCGGGTTCGGTCCTTTCATCATCATGATTTTACTGGCGGGAGAGATTTATTCCACCTCCACTTTCCTGGGCTCCAGCGGGTGGGCATATGGTATAGGCGGTCCGGCATTGTACGGAACGGCGTTCGCAGCATTGGGCTACCTGTTTTCTTATTGGATTTATCCCGCCATTTGGAGCTACGGAAATAAACACAAGCTCATTTCACAAGCAGACTTTTATGTTAAAAAGTACAAAAGTCCGTTATTGGGGGTACTTGTTTCGATCGTCGGTGTTTTGGCACTGGTACCGTTTTTGGTGCTGCAATTAAAGGGTCTGGGAATCATCGTTTCGACTACTTCCTATGGTTCGATTTCCCCGACGGTTGCCGTTTGGATCGGAGCTGTTTCAGTTACCGTTTATGTGATGATTTCAGGTATCCATGGATCGGTCTGGACAGCTGTTCTCAAAGATATCATGATCGCTTTGGTCGCGTTATTTTTAGGGATTTACATTCCGCTTCATTATTTTGGCGGAATCCAGCCGATGTTCGAAGCAGTCAATGCCGTCAAGCCTGATTTCCTGACACTCCCGGATATGGGGATGAGTGCTTCATGGTTTATATCCACGATCATCTTGACGACGTTAGGTTTCTATATGTGGCCGCAAACGTTCGGTTCTGCATATACAGCTAAGAGTGCCAAGACATTCCGTAAAAATGCGTTCATCCTTCCGCTTTACGGAGCATTATCCGTCGGTGCGATCTTTGTCGGCTATGCCGCCATCATTAAAGTTCCTGGTTTGCAAGGATCGGATATGGATCTTGCGCTATTGAAGCTTTCGATCAATACCTTCGATCCTTGGTTTGTGGGGGTCATCGGGGCAGCGGGTCTATTGACCGCCCTTGTTCCAGGCTCGATGATTTTAATGAGTTCAGCGACGCTGCTTGCCAAAACGTGTATCAGCACTTTTCTCCTTACGCCTCGGATAAACAAATCACGACCATTGCCAAGTTGCTCGTACCTGTTCTTGCTCTCATTGCCGTGTATTTTACTTTGACTGGAGGAAATACGATCGTGGCCCTTTTATTGATGGGATACAGCATGGTGACTCAATTATTCCCATCTTTCATCGCCAGTCTCCTGCAAAAAAACTTTGTGACGAAAGTGGGTGCGTCAGCGGGCATCATTGCCGGTTTAGCCACTGTTGGGTATACAACCATAACAAGCGCTACAATTGGGACACTTTTCCCGGCATTGCCGCAAGCCATTAAAGATTTGAACATTGGTCTTGTCGCTCTCCTCATAAATGTGATTGTAATGATTGGAGTCAGTCTTATTGCAAGGAAATTTTCCAAGGATAATAAAGGTGAATTGGAAGCTGCTTGATAATAAAAAGATGATTTAAAAGAGGAGGGTCATGATGTTTGCGAAAGTTAACGGAACAAGGATATATTTCGATGTGGAAGGGGCGGAATTGGTGCCTGAAGGGAATTCATGGAGAAAGAAGCCGGTCTGTTTCGTCATTCATGGCGGACCTGGGGGCGAGCACATTGGATTTAAACCATTCCTCACGCCGCTTTCGGCATCGATGCAGTTGGTTTACATTGATCAGCGCGGTTGCGGCCGTTCTGATCGCGGTCCGAAATCGACATATAACCTGGAGAATAACGTGGAGGATCTAGAGGCGATCCGGAACTATTTAGGGTTGGGAAAGGTTATTATATTGGGCCATTCTTACGGGGGGATGGTTGCACAAAAGTACGCCATTCGCTATCCGGACAGTGTGGCTGCCCTTCTTCTAATCGCAACTTCACCAAGTCACATTTTCGGAGAAGAGGCCTTGGTGAAAATAGAGGAAACCGGGACGGATGATCAAAAAAGGATGGCAAAACTTCTATTTGAGGGGGCTATGGAAAACCAGCATATGGCTGAATTCAGTATGGTCATGGAACCGCTCTATTTTTACTCATCAAGGGGAAAAGTAAGAACTGAAGCGGAAAAAGAGATGATGCAAAAGAAGAAATCGAATTTTAATTGGGAAGCGGCTAATGAAGGGGCCAAGTTTTTGAAAACATTTGACTTAGTGGACCAACTGGATCAAATACCGTGCCCCACATTAGTGGCGGGAGGCCGTCATGATTGGATCACTCCTGTAGAGGCATCCATTCTCATCGCCGAAAAAATTCCTGACAGTGAATTGATCATTTTTGAAAAAAGCTGTCATTATCTTTTCATTGATGAAAATAGGGAGTTCATTTCAAGGATGTCCTCTTTCATAAACGAGAGATTAGGACTCCAAGAAAATGCGGCTTTGCCCAAAGCATAGAAAAGGTACATGAACCGGGCAGAAGTTAGATGATCCAGGATAAACCGTTTGTGCTGTAAAGGAATTAATTATATATTAATCCTTGAGTACATTAATTCATGGATTAAAGTATGATGATAAGAAAGCCCGGAGGAGACGATCATGAAAAATATCAATACTGAACAAGAATACCGTGAACAAATCAATCAAGAGGGACTGACGGTCGGGATTTTTACAACTACATGGTGTCCGGACTGCAAACGTTTAGACATGTTCATCGATGAGATCACTCAAGAACATGAAGACAAACAGTGGTTTACAATCGATCGTGACGAGTTCCCTGAGGTTTCTGAAGAGCAAACGGTAATGGGAATTCCATCACTATTAGTATTTAAGAATGGGGAAAAGGTTGCACATCTGCACAGTGCAAATGCTAAAACTCCAGAAGCGGTCAATGAGTTTCTAAATGACCTATAAAAAAACTTGAAAGGTGAACCCCTTATTATGCTGTCATAAGGGGTTCACCTTTTTTTTAGAAATTTTTTCTAGAATTAACTTGATTTCTAGGATGAAACAGGTTTTAATTATAGATACCGAATATCCATTATGGATATCAAACATCTACATAGATTCTGAAAGAGGTGAACTGATTTGCAATTAACAAAAGGGGTCGAGCAAGCTATATGCATCATTGTTATCCTCTCCACCCAGGATAAAAATGTACCGCTTTCGTCTAATGAGATCAGCAGGCGATTGGAGGTGTCTCCTTCTTATTTGAAAAAAATCATAAGGAAATTGGTCGTTAAGCAGATAATCACTTCCGTTCCTGGTAATAATGGCGGCCTTACTCTTGCCAAAAGTGTAGATAAGATTAAAAACCTTGAAATCATTGAGGCGATGGAAGGCCCCATTTCGATGTTTCCGGATACGGGACTTATAGAAAAAGCGTTTAAAGATGGAGAGTATGCAGAGAAGGGAATGGACGTCCTTCGTCGGATGTTTTCTCGGGCGGATCAACTTTTGATAGAGTTCTTTTCCAGCCAAACAGTGGCAGATTTGCTGAAAGAAAGCTTTGGCACCACGGACATACCGACTCTTAATTGGAATTCAACGTCATTGAGTGATGTACTGCGTGAAAAGAAAGGTGAAAAGAAGTGAACATGCTTAAACAAGAATGGAAGCTTTTCCTTACAAATCGAAAACTGGTCGGTGTCGCAATCGTTTTACTGTTCGTACCGATTATTTATGGGGGGCTATTTCTTAGTTCCGCTTGGAATCCATACGGGAATACAGGGAAATTGCCTGTTGCAGTCGTGAATAAGGATGTGAAGGCGGAATATGAGGGTAAAACCTTAACAGTCGGTAATGAGCTAATCGAGAATTTAAAGGACAATGATGATTTAGAATGGCATTTCGTAACGGAAAAAGCGGCGAAAAAAGGATTTGATGATGGTACATATTATATGGTCGTTACCATTCCTGAGGACTTTTCGAAAAATGCTGCAACCGTCATGGATGATAAGCCAAAAAAAATGAATTTGACGTATGACGTGAATCCTGGACGCAGTTTCGTTTCTGAAACGGTCGGAAAACAGGCAACGAATAATTTGAAAACGGAAATTGCCGAAAGTGTCACAAAAGAATATGCGGAAGCGATTTTCTCCCAGCTGGATGAAATCGGAGATGGCTTCAATGATGCAGCAGATGGGGCATCAAAACTGGATGACGGCGCAAAAAAACTGCATGATGGAAACAAAGAAGTGACGGAAAATCTGAATAAATTAGCTTCCAGTACATTAACTTTTAAAGATGGCGCGAATAAACTTCAAATCGGCGTCGGCGAGTTTTTGGAAGGAGCCAACAAGCTTGAAAGTGGAGCGTCGGAATTAAATAAGGGAATTTCACACTATACTTCCGGTGTCGGTCAATTGCAAAAGGGTGCGGACGAACTTGCATCAGGCACAGGGGAATTAACAAATAATAGTGAAGCACTTATACAAGGTTCATCCCAACTTTCCACTGGGCTGGCCAAAGTGGTTCCAGGAGCGCAAACTTTAAATACGGGATTGGCACAAGCGCAAACAGGCAGTGCGAATTTGAATAATGGGTTGAATCAATTATCACAAAATGCAAGCCAGCTGACGGACCAATCGACAGGAATTCCAAAATTGGCAGCAGGTCAGCAAAGTTTAAATGAGGGAATCAATAAACTGGCAGAAGGAGGCCAGGCGTTAAATGACGGCCTGAAAAAAATGGATGGCCAATTGCCCGCAGAAGAACAGCTGAGTCAGCTTAAGCAAGGACTGACAAGCATTCAAAGCGGTGTAAATCAATTGCAAAAAGCGGTTCCTGCAGGGAGCAGCGCGTCCGGTACCGTATCTGGCATTACTGATGACCTCAATAACAGTCAAGCGGCCTTAACGGAACTTCAATCAACAATTGCGAATAATGGTCAGAGCACGATCAATGCCGTTCAAAACACGGAAGCATTCAAAGGCATGACCAGTGAACAACAATCCGAATTAATCGGGGCCATTCAAAATGAACTTCAAAACCAAGCGGATGCACAAAAACAAATCGCATCGACTCTTGCTGCAAGTGTATCCGACTTATCAACGCAATTAAAGGATAAAGTGATGCCTGTATTGAATGGATTAGGCCAGCTTCCAGAACAAGTGGCCAATTTAAATAATGCGGTGAATAAAGTCAATCCAAACGCCGTTTCAGCGTTAAACGGATATACGGCAATAAGGAACGCACTTGAAGAACAATTGATTCCTGGTGCAACCCAATTAAATGGCGGCTTGAATGAGGCTGTTGATGGCAGCAATCAATTAACGGCGGCAACACAAAGTTTAAATGAACGGACACCAGAATTAGTGAAGGGGATCAACCAGTTAGCACAAGGCGGTTCCTCGTTGAATAATGGCCTATCAAAACTAACTGAGGGATCTGGTCAGCTGGTTGATGGAGTTTCACAACTTCAAGCAGGGTCAACCTCCTTTGGGGATGGTCTTGAGAAGTATGCGTTTGGTGTTAGCCAAGTTGGCGAAGGGGCAAGCAAACTTGCTAGTGGGGCCAATGAACTGAATGCCAACTCAGCTGCCTTGAACGATGGCTCATCAGCACTTGTTAAGGGCACTGAACAATTGGCAAGCAATCTGCCTACTTTAAGCAATGGAGTCATCCAGCTTGCCGATGGGGCAGGTAAGATCAATGAAGGTTCATCAGCACTTGCTGAAGGTTCCGGTAAATTGGGTGATGGCATATCCTCACTTAAAGATGGAACGGTCGAGCTTTCGGAAAAACTCGGTGATGGAGCAGAAGAAATAAGTGAAAACAAAACAACCGATGATAATTACAGCATGATTGCTGAACCGACACAGGTTAAAGAACAAAAAAGCAGTGACGTGCCGAATTATGGTCATGCACTAGCACCTTATGTATTGTCTCTTGGCTTATTTGTAGGAGCTATAGCCTTCAATATGGGGTTCCCGACAGGGTTGCCTTCCACAAGGCCTACTTCAGGAGTGGCATGGTGGTTCAGTAAATTTACGGTCCTATTTATCCAAGCGACGCTTTCAGCATTAGTGTTGGATGCGATCATGATTTGGGGAATGGATTTACAGGTCGAGAACATGGGGCAATTCATTGGGGTTTCCATATTGACTTCCCTTACCTTCATGTTCATCGTCACCTTCTTGACCGTAGGATTTGGAAATCCGGGTCGTTTATTAGCGATGATATTCCTTGTATTACAGCTAGGTGCAAGCGGAGGAATGTTCCCCGTGGAACTGACCAATAACTTCTTCAGTCATGTTCACCCGTTCATACCAATGACATACTCTGTCATGGGCTTTCGTCAGGCGATGAGTACGAGCCTTGGAGCGGATGCATTGACAACGAGTATAGTGTTCCTTACTGGATGCATCATTGTCTTTAATCTACTACTATTGCTAACAATGGTCATCAAGAAGCGCAAAGAACACAATGTGGAGATGGATGCATAAACTAATGAAAAAAACCCCCGGTGCAATGCGCCGGGGGGATTTTTCATTATGATGGTTCATCCGTGTCCTTTTCTTTATCGATGACTTTCAATCCATTTTCCCCTGAATTTTCAATCACATGTTTAAGGATGGATAATTTGTTATCCCAGAATTGATCATAAAAAGAAAGCCACTGTTTCAATTCCGCTAAAGGTTCTGGCTGAAGCCTAAATCGTTTCTCTCTGCCTACCTTCCGGCCACTGACCAATTCAGCTTCAGAAAGGATATGAAGATGCTTGGCAATCGCTGTACGGCTCATGGAAAAGTGAGAAGTGATTTCTGAAATGGGTAAATCCCCTTCAGCAAGCAATTGCAGGACCTTTCGGCGGGTTGGGTCGGCGATAGCCTGAAATACATCATGCTTTTCTGCTGCAGACACTTAGCCCTCAACAACCTTTTTAAGTTTTGCATGAACGATCTGTTCCCAGCCATGATCCATTCTATCGCGAATCACTGAGCTTTTTTCATTCGGTTTCGGAAGAATCGTTTCAGGCTCTTTCCAACCACCATGAATAAGGGAGAACTCCGTTTTGCCATCCAGTTCTTTTAAAATGAAGGAAATGAACCAACCGTCCGTATCCCAACTGAATGAAAGACGATGAGGAGCATCTAACTCCGTTACCTTACAAGGAGATGGACCAAAAGGTGATTGCACATGGAACTCATGTCCCACTTTCGGTTGAAAATCATTTGGCATGAACCATGAAGCTATGCCCTCGGCAGTCGAAACTGTATCCCAAACTTGTTGGATGGGGGCTTCAAGAATAACCGTCTTCTTGATATCCTGTAGTGTATGTTGATTTTCCATACTGATTCTCCTTTTTAACTGAAAATATGAAACCAATTGGTTTTGCTTTGTTGATTATATAAAACCTTATGGTTTCATGTCAATAATTTGTTTCAAGCGATTCGATTTTATTCATTGCAGGATGCTTAATTCCCCAATTTTTCAATTTGTTTTGCCAATCCTGTTATATTATCGATTGATTTCATTATCTCTGAATCTTCCAATGCCTTAGGGTCAATTTGGCCATTTTCAATATTATTCAGATATAATTCAATTCCATCCGAAAGCTGTTGATTCGAGCTGACGATCTTCTCATGGATGCCTTCAGCGATTTGGGGTGGTTCCGTTGCATTGAATTCTTCAATCTCTGTTTTCATCAATTCCAGTTCTTTTTCAAGATTTGCTCTTGCTTCGGCATTCGTGACGGCGTCCTGTGACAATGCAGGCACCTCATTGGAAAATTCCTTAACGGTATTTACATACTCCGTAGCATTATCGGCATACTCCAATGATGAATTGACTTCTTCTAAAGCTGAGCATCCGCTTAATGTAAGGATGGAAAGCAGAGCAATGGTCATTATTTTTTTCATATATGCCTCCAATGTGATTTTTTTATAGGAAGGATCAGATGGGCAGAAATCTCTTTTTATAAATCGCTGCAATGGAATTCAGTATGAAGCTGGGGATCTTCTTCGGAAAAAATGACTTCGAATAGAAAAGGTGAAATGCACTTTTCAAATCGTGCCACTGATTGCAGGATTTCACTTGCTTAAACCTTGCAACGTCAATGATCTTCACCTTTTTTTCGGAAGTGATGAAGATGTTTCGTAAATGGATATCCGAAGGGTTCAATCCCTCTTTCCTTGCCAATTGCAGGGCATGGTCTATCTCCGCAATGTTTTCTTCCGTTATCGGGATTCCCAATGTTAAACATTCAAAAAGAGTGTTGCCTTCAATGTGATCTATAACCAGGTAATTTACCCCCGCATCATATAGGGTTGGATAATATTCAATGGATTGGACGGTTTTGTATATTTCAGCTTCAACTTTAGCTGTGTGAGTATGATCCGGGAAAAACACTTTTAGTGCCTTATTGGTGGAATGTATTTTGAATACATATGCGCTGCGGCCTTTTCCGATAAGTGATAAAGATGGGTCGGCATCAAGCAATATATGCTTTTTATCATCGGAAATCTTAACGCTTTGAGCTAATTCATTATAGTTCTGCATACTTTTCACCTCTATTGTGCAATTTTTCGAATCAAAAAAGACGGTATAACCGATTATTGGTCATACCGTCTTTTAAAAATTAAAAGACCTCACCAAATAATCGGCAAGGTCTTGCAAACAACTAAAATCAGTTGCCAATAAAGCCGAGGATTCAATCCTGTACTGACGACTTTATTGTATAGCTACTCCCCTTAACAGAAGGATTCTTATAAGTTATATACAGTAATTATATAGGTTATTGCCTCGATCCGTCAAATACTAAGGATCGTGTGCTCACTCTTTATGTATATTCAGTAAATGCAGAAAGATGCTCGTCTCATAAGCATTAATTTGAGTGGTAAGTAATTATATCAATATACTTTATATTCATCATTTGCTTGCCGGGGAGGCTTCTTTGCGAATATTTCTATTTTATTACTTAAATGTCTATTAGTTTACTATTATGTTACAATCTCTTTTATCTCCCTATAGATCTAAAGGAATATGATATATTTTAGACGAATGAGCATATATACCTATACTATTATACTGATTTTAACCGATATTTAAATAAATGTTTAAAACATAATTCTTTAGTAGGGAGAATGAGATGAAGAAATTAATTATACCAACTTTCTGTTTTGCAGTGTTGTCTACAGTTGCTTTCGAAGAAAAAATATCTGCAGCTCCACTACATGCGGAACAGGCCAGTATTGAGGGCGTCATGTTTGTACATGTAAGTTCCGGTTCGCTCAATATGAGAAAAAACGGGGCGGAGGATGCAAGCATAGTTGCAAAGCTTGCAAATGGCACACAGGTAACGGTGTATTCGGAGTCCAAAGGCTGGGCGAAGATCAAAGCCAATGGAAAAGATGGATATGTCAGTACCAAGTATTTATCGGCAACGAAGCCAGGGACTTTAACAAAAAGTGCAATAACGATTAAAACGACAACAAAATATGTGAATGTGAGCACAGGTTCATTGAATATGCGAAAAAGCGCCAGTGATAGTGCCGGCATGGTCGCGAAGCTGACTAGAGGCACACAGGTAACGGTGTATTCGGAATCCAAAGGCTGGGCGAAAGTCAAAGCCAATGGAAAAGAAGGATATGTCAGTACGAAGTATCTATCGGCAATGAAGCCTGGAACGGTAACCAAAGCTGCGGCGACCGTTAAAACGACAACGAAATATGTGAATGTGAGCACAGGTTCACTTAATATGCGGAAAAGCGGGATAGATAGTGCCAGCATAGTCGCAAAGCTGACAAGAGGCACACAGGTAACGGTGTATTCGGAGTCCAAAGGCTGGGCGAAAATCAAAGCCAATGGAAAAGAAGGATATGTCAGTACGAAGTATCTATCGGCAACGAAGCCAGGAACGGTAACCAAAGCTGCGGTAACGGTTAAAACGACAACGAAATATGTGAATGTGAGCACGGGCTCCCTTAATATGCGAAAAAGTGGAAAGGCTACCGCAAACGTTGTCGCCATCCTTTCAAAAGGGACGAAAGTGACGGTCTATTCGGAAGCTAATGGCTGGGTGAAAATCAAAGCCAATGGAAAGGATGGATATGTCAGCGCCAAATATTTGTCTGCTTCAAAGCCAGGATCGGGAGCAACGTCAGCCACACCTGCAAAAACGACGACGAAATATGTCACGGGTTCCCTCAATATGCGAAAAAGTGGAAAAGCTACTGCAAGCATAGTCGCAATCCTTTCAAAAGGAACGAATGTGACGGTGTATTCGGAATCCAATGGCTGGGCCAAAGTCAAAGCCAATGGAAAGGACGGGTATGTCAGCACCAAATATCTTTCGACGGCAAAGCCAGGATCGGGATCAACGGCAGTAACGCCTGGAAAAACGACAACGAAATATGTAAACGTAAGCTCTGGAACGCTCAATATGAGAAAAAGCGGATCGGAAAGCGCGAACATAGTCGCGAAGCTTTCAAAAGGAACGAAAGTGACGGTCTATTCGGAATCCAAAGGCTGGGCCAAAGTCAAAGCCAATGGAAAAGACGGCCATGTCAGTGCCAAATATCTATCGACAACAAAACCAGGAACAGGATCAACGGCAGTAACGCCTGAAAAAACGACGACGAAATATGTAAACGTAAGCTCTGGAACGCTCAATATGAGAAAAAGCGGGTCGGAAAGCGCGAGCATAGTCGCAAAGCTGTCAAAAGCAACGGAAGTGACGGTCTATTCGGAATCCAAAGGCTGGGCGAAAATCAAGGCCAATGGGAAGGATGGGTATGTCAGTACTGACTTTCTCTCGACGACAAAGCCTGAAATGGACTCCAAACCATCCATACCTGAAAAAACGACAACGAAATATGTAAATGTCAGCTCGGGTTCAATGAATATGCGGAATAAGCCGTCAGAAAGTGCTTCCGTCATTGTGAAATTGGCAAGGGGTTTAGAGGTAGAAGTCATCTCGGAATCAAATGGATGGTCAAAAGTTAAAGTGTATGGCGGAGAAGGTTATGTCAGTACGCATTATCTATCAGCAACGAAGCCTGGTTCTTTACCGGGGCTGAATCCGGACGGAGAAGAAAACACGTTAGTTAAATATGTAAATGTGAATGATGGCTCCAGTCTGAATATGCGGTCACAAGCATCAGCTTCCGCTTCAATTATAGCCAAGCTTGTAAACAATACGGCAGTAACGGTGTATTCAGAATCTAATGGCTGGTCAAGAGTCACGGCCAATGGAAAAACGGGATATGTCAGTACGCAATATTTAACGGTCAAAGCACCGGAAGGTCCAGGAAGTTCGAATGGATCGATAATCAGGATCGATAAAGAGTATGATCTTACGATGGAAAAGATGGTTGAAATTCAAATGGCCGTAAATGGTCAAACGGATAAAAATTATAAAACCTACATACGCGAAGATGGATTAACTTTAATCAATTCTACAAAAGGTACGGTTAAAGGAACCGGATGGCGTGTCAGGGGCGGAGCTGGATCTAATTATTGGGTAGTCGGTCCTGTCAGCAATAATCAATCATTGAATATTAAATCAAAAGTAAAGGGATCTGACGGATACTATTGGTATGAGGTGGATTATAACAAGACATGGGTAAATGCCAGTCCGGAAGATATAGAATATAATCTTAACCCGAATAATTTTGTGAATGATTCAGTCAAATCATTCCAATTCGTCAAGCTCTCTCAAGTCACCAACATGAACGTTTCTGAAGTGAATAATAGAATCCTTTCAGGTAAAGGGATTCTACAAGGGCAAGCTGCAACTTTCACTGCGGCAGGGGAGAAATATGGGGTCAATGAAATCTACCTGATTTCACATGCTTTGCTGGAGACCGGGAATGGCACTTCACCATTAGCGACTGGCGTAAAGGTTAACGGGAAAACGGTCTATAATATGTATGGAGTGGGAGCATTTGACGGAACGGCGCTAAGCAGCGGCGCTCAATACGCCTATAATGCTGGCTGGTTCACTCCGGAGGCGGCCATCATAGGCGGTGCCGAATTCATCGCCAAAGGGTATATCTCTGCTGGACAGGACACGCTTTATAAAATGAGATGGAATCCTACAGCCGCAGAGAAATATGGATATGCTTCACACCAGTATGCGACTGATATTGGCTGGGCAACAAAACAAGTGAAACAGATTTATAATTTGTATAGTTTACTAGATTCCTATAAATTGACGATTGAAGTTCCTAAGTATAAATAAGAAAACGGCAAAAAACACATGGGTCAGGCTCATGTGTTTTTTTTCCTATTAAGTTTTATCCTTTTCCAGAATACCCCTAACGACATCCTCGATCGTTACCACTCCCAATGCCTTTTCCAAGGCAAGTTCCGCAACTGAAAAGATGGGTTCTATTGTATCTTGTATATTTCTTCCAACAGTGCATGCTGGATTAGGATTTTCATGGATTCCAAATAATTCTTTATCGGAGGCAACGTTGACAGCCTGATAAACATCAAGCAAAGTGATATCCGATAATTCCTTGGCCAATGTTGCTCCGGCGATACCCGGACGAACGTTCACTAAGCCAGCATTCTTCAGCATGCCGGTGATTTTTCTGATTAAGGCTGGGTTGGTGTTTACACTTTTTGCAATAAAATCAGAAGTGTTAACGCCTTCTTTGTTTATTTCTAAAAGAGATAATATATGGATCCCTACGGAAAAGCGGGTACTGATGGACATCTCTTTTTTCTCTCCTTTAAAATCTCTATTCTTATATAGTATAAATTATTTAACATGTAATTCAAGTGGTTACAAGTTATAATGGCCTGCAAGAATAATATTTATCCATTAACCGTATCCTTGTCAAGTAACGCCGTTTCTGCAAAGGCAAAAATAAAAAGTATGTGTAATTGACAAACCAGCATGGTGAAACTTATATTATAACGTGTAAATGAATCAGTTACAGGTGAAAGCAACAGGAAGGGGGAATCGAAATCGGCCGCTATGGCTGGAGAAGGAATATCGACACAACTACAAGTGATGGAGGTATATGATGGCTAATAAAAAAAAGGGTAATCCAAAACAATCTTCTGCATTCATGTTTTGGATGATAGGGTTAATTGCTGTAATCATTATTGGCTTTATATTTTTGGCAAAGGGGAAGGACGAAGATACAGCCGTTAATGAAATTGATTATAAATCACAGCCTTATTTGGGTGAAAAATCAGCACCTGTCCAAATAGTGGAATTTGGTGATTATAAATGTCCAGTATGTAAGACATTCGAGAAGCAATTCTTTCCTTCTATACAAAGTGAATTGATTGATACAGGAAAAGCGCAATTTTATTTCATGAATTATTCGTTCATTAACGTCGATTCATCCAGATCCGCTAAATTTGCGGAAAGTGTTTATCAGGAATTAGGAAATGATACCTTTTGGAAATTCCATGAGCTTCTGTACGATAAGCAGCCAGAGGACCTGAAGTATGAAAAGAAAGATGTGTTCACGGACAAATTCTTAGAAGAAACATTGAAAGAAATCGCAAATGACAAAGATGTGAAAAAAGTAGTTTCCTCCTTTAAAGCCGGTAATTCCGAGGACCAATGGAACAAAGATATGGATTTGGCCGACGAATTGGGCGTTTCTGGAACTCCTTCCTTATTTGTCAATGGCAAGAAGTTTGAAGGAAATACAATTGATGATTTAGAGAAAATGGTTGATGATGCAGCGAAGGAGAAATAGTGATGAACAAGCCACTATTATTTTCTTGGATCCTATCGATCATCGCCACTGCTGGAAGTCTCTACTTTAGTGAGATTCTCCATTATGTACCCTGTACCTTTTGTTGGTATCAAAGGATCTTGATGTACCCGCTCGTTATTTTATTGGGTCGTGCCTTTTATGAGCAAGATCTGAAAATTCACCGATACATCCTCCCATTATCGATTATGGGCATGTTGGTGTCAGGGTATCACTATAGTCTGCAAAAAATCCCAGCACTAAAGCATTTTGAAATGTGTCAAAGTGGTGTTCCCTGCTCAGGTGAGTATATAAATTGGCTAGGATTCATCACAATCCCGTTTTTGGCCTTTATCGCGTTTACTCTCATCACTATCTGCATGGGACTGCTAATGAAAAAGAAAAACAGCTAATTTAAGCGCACCATTCTAAAAGGAATGGTGCTTTTATATATATATATCGACGAAAAACTAGGATATATCTCCGGCCCCTGCAATATATCGACGAAAAAAGCGGATATATCTCCGAAAACAGCAATATATCGACGAAAAACCAGAATAAATCTCCGGCCCCTGCAATATATCGACGAAAAACCGGGATAAATCTCCGGAAATTGCCATATATCGACGAAAAATCAGGATATATCTCCGGAAATTGCCATATATCGACGAAAAACCAGAATATATCTCCGAAAACAGCAATATATCTCCGAAAACAGCAATATATCGACGAAAAACCGGGATATATCTCCGAACCCTGCAGTATATCGATGAAAAACCGGAATATATCTCCGGAAATTGCAATATATCGATGAAAAACCAGGATATATCTCCGAAAATTGCAATTTATCGACGAAACTCGTATATATCTCCGAACTGTTCTAAATAATAAAGTTGACAAAACGGCAACCTGTAACTTATATTATTACATGTAAGTAATTAAGTTACAATTAAAGTTTCATAAACAATATATAGGAGGAATTTAAAATGAAAATCGGTATTATTGGTGCGAGCGGAAAAGCTGGAAGTCTGATTTTAAAGGAAGCATTGACTAGGGGACATGATGTTACGGCGATTGTCAGGGATGAAGCTAAAGTCCAAATTCAAGGAGCATTCGTACTGGAAAAAGACGTATTCGATCTGAAATCTGAGGATATTAAAGGATTCGATGTGGTAGTGAATGCATTTGGCGCTGCTCCAGGGAAAGAACATCTGCATGTCGAGGCAGGAAAAATCTTGATTGAGGCTATGAAAGGGGCTCCTCAAACTAAACTGATCGTTGTTGGCGGAGCTGGAAGCCTTTTCGTTGACGAGGCAAAAACGATCCGCGTGCTGGATACGCCTGAGTTCCCTAAAGAGTACTTTGCAACAGCCTATAATCAATCCAAGAACCTTGGCGATTTACAAAATGCCACTGGTATCCAATGGACGTTCATCAGTCCTTCCGCCTTCTTTGATCCGCAAGGAAATAGAACAGGTCGGTATACACTGGGTAAAGACAGCCTTCTTGTAAACTCAAAGGGTGAAAGCTATGTTAGTTATGCCGATTTTGCCCTTGCAGTACTTGATGAAATTGAAAATCCGCAGCACATCAACCAACGCTTTACCGTTGTTGCCGAAGCTGAATAATTTAGTGGACGTCGCTCCTTGTGGTGACGTCCATTTTTTTACGTTGAAATGGCCGAATTATAGGCAGACCTGTTGTTCGCAACAGATCCGGATGCAGACGACTCGTTAAAAACGACGAATGAAATGATGAGTGGAGCTAAATAATCAGGTCCTTGGACCTATCATTCGTATAGTGAAAAAAATAAGGCCTTTTCCTGAAATATCGGGGAATGGCCTTATTTATAAGAGGGATATTGCATTGGATGGAAGTTTTAACTATGGGTGCATTTACAAAAGAAGGGTATTTTTTCTGTTAATATATTTACAAAAAACGAGTCTATGTTACTATAAAAAGGATGATTCAGAAAAAATTGGTGTTTTTTGTAGATTTATTTTAATATGAGGGAGTTACAAAGAATGAAAAAAGTTAAAAAGGCCATTATACCTGCAGCAGGCTTGGGAACTAGATTTTTGCCCGCAACGAAGGCAATGCCTAAAGAAATGCTGCCAATAGTCGACAAACCAACTATTCAATATATTATAGAAGAAGCCGTGAAAGCGGGAATCGAAGATATAATCATTGTCACAGGAAAGAATAAACGAGCGATAGAAGATCATTTTGATAATGCTTACGAACTAGAGAATAATTTGAGGGATAAAGGGAAATTCGATTTATTGGAGAAGGTGCAATACCCATCCAATTTAGCTAATATCCACTACATTAGGCAAAAAGAACCGAGAGGCCTCGGACATGCTGTTTGGTGTGCGCGTAATTTTATTGGTGATGAGCCTTTTGCCGTCCTTTTAGGCGATGATATCGTGGAAAGCGATGTGCCCTCCCTACGTCAATTAATCAACGAATATGATGCGACGGGTTCGTCCATCATTGGAGTGCAGCCGGTAAATGAGAACGAAACACATAGATACGGCATCATTGACCCGCTTACGCAAGAAGGCAGAAGATACGAAGTGAACCGTTTCGTCGAAAAACCAAAACAAGGAACGGCACCATCCAATTTAGCCATCATGGGAAGATACATCCTGACTCCGGAAATATTCGATTTCCTGGCCAAGCAGGAAACAGGAGCCGGCGGTGAAATCCAGTTAACGGATGCCATCCAAAAACTGAATGAAATCCAAAAAGTCTTCGCTTACGATTTTGAAGGAAAACGCTTTGATGTCGGTGTTGTTGATGGTTTTGTGAAAACGACCATTGAATTTGCCCTGAAGCGTCCTGATTTAAGAGACGATATCATAAAAGTAATGGAAAATATCCTGGACCTGCACAAGGCAGTGGACAAATAAACTTTTACTGCCCATTCATAAACTTTTAATTTAATAGAGTAATCATTTTAAAAAATCTCCAACTATTGATCATTCATAGTTGTTATTTTGGTTTATGAACGGCAAACATATTTTTAAATGGTGAATATAAATCAATAAAAGGGGAGCCTATTTAGTGAATAAGAAGGTAATAAAAAGAAAAGTCGATTTCCTTAAACAGCCTATCGGCAATTTCTTAATGAAGGAAAACCATCAGCGAGTAAATAGATATGCAAAGTATTATGAGAGATTAAGCGTGCAAAAAAACACAATACTATATGAGAGTCGTGATGGAAACAGTATGACTGACAGTCCATACGCGATGTTTAAATATATGCTGGAAAATCAGGACTATCAAGATTTCATGCACATTTGGTCCATCCAGGATTTCAGTGTCCTCTCAGGTGTAATGGCGAAGTATAAGGATATGCCGAATGTTCAATTTGTTCAACGTAATTCAAAGGAATATTTAAAATGGTTGGCAACGAGTGAGTATTTAATCAATAACTCCACATTCCAGTCTTTCTTCATCCCTAAAAGCGATCAAATTTACATCAATACCTGGCATGGAACGCCCCTTAAGAATATGGGCTTTGATATACCCGGTAACCCTTCGGTCTCTCAAAACGTCGTTAGGAACTTTTTAAGTGCGGATTTCATTTTGAGCCCTAATGCCCATACTACCAACATATTTACACATAGCTATAAGTTAAATGGATTGTATAAAGGTGAAATTATAGAAGAAGGATATCCGAGGATCGATTTGACGCTGAACACGAATCCGGAGGAGTATAAGGATTATCTAAGAACGCTAGGTTTGAAAATCAGTGATGCTAAGGAAAATATTTTATATGCCCCGACTTGGAAGGGGACGAATCTGGCCAAAGTAGATAACGATCTTCTGCAAATCATTGCAGATATTAATGATTTACAAAGTCAAATCGGTGAACGATATAACCTATTCATTAAGGTGCATCCATTTCTATATAAAGAAGCTGCCAAGCTTTCGGAAATCAAGGATCGACTAATACCTGACCATGTGGATACAAATGAATTGCTTGCTGCAGTTGATTTGCTTATCACCGACTATTCCAGTATCTTCTTTGATTACCTTGTTACCGATAAGCCCATTCTGTTTTACACATGGGATACGGACGTTTATGCTGAGCAAAGGGGACAATATCTCCAAAATGACGAACTCCCGGGACCGATGCTTTTTAACTCAAAAGAATTGGCACTGGCCATTAAAGATATTAAAAATGTGAAATCGAGATATTCCGATAAATATAAAAAAATGCAGGAAAAATTCACGAACCATGAGGATGGAAAAGTAACAGAGAGAATAGTCCATAATATTTTCAATAAGTCTACGGAACAACTGAACACAATTACTGGCATGGATTCCGCAAAGGAAAAAATATTGATTTATCCGGGCGGATTGAGGGATAACGGAATTACATCCTCTTTCCTTAACTTAATGAATAATATTGATTATGAGAAATATGATGTCAGCTGTTTTACTGCCACTCCTCACTCGCACGAGGTTTTGAAGAATATGGGCAAGGTTAATAAGAATGTGCGTTTTCTATTCAAACCTGGCTTGCCTGTGTATAAATTTTTGGAAGTCTACAAAGATAAATTCATCCATAACAGAGGGGAAAGAGGGTTCTTAGGGAAGAAGCTTTACCCGGAAAATGCCTATATTAGGGAGCATGCACGTTTATTCGGTAAAACGAAGTTTGATTTTGTGATCGATTTTAGCGGATATAGCCATTATTGGGCTAAATATCTGCTGGCGGCAGATGCAAAAAAGAAAGTTTGTTATATGCATAATGATTTGCTTTCTGATAGTGAGCGCATCATTAATGGAAAGAGACCTCACCGTATTAATCTACGAGGTATTTTTTCGGTATACAATCGATTTGATAAACTGGTGAGTGTTTCTGAGGGAACGATGGAATTAAACCGAAAGAATCTATTGGAGTATGCAGACTTCGATAAATTTGATTATGTAATGAATTCGATCAACCCGGATAAAATCCTTCAAATCGAGTCAAATGAATCTGAAGTTATCGAAAATGATGAAAAGGCATTGATCACAGAAAGCTTCAAAGCAAGGGCGATATTAAGGGATGTTAAGGATAATCATGTTTGGAATACCCTTCCAGGAATTTCGAATGCCACTCAATTTCCATTGGAAGAACGATTTGAAGGTGCTGAAATCGTGATTTCGAGAAAGGCCTATGCTAATCAGAATACTTTTTACAAATTCAGCCATAACAATCAAGTCATTGGCTGGATTAGTGATGAAGCTGTGGAGCTGTTGCCAGACAGCATCATTTATGAAAAAGAAGTGGATAAAATTGCAAGGTTAGTAAGACCTCGATCAAACTATATTTGGTCGTTGCCGTATAAGGTTGAAGGAACGTACAAAATCTCTGGCAGTCATGATTTTAAAGGGATCATTGTAAACGTCGATAAGGAAGCAAAAACCCAGCATTCGATTTATAGCAGAATATCTGTAAAAGATAAAATAATAGGCTGGATAGATAATTCGGCTTTATCCATGCTTGAACACTGTACAATCAATGAAGACATGAGCTTAAATGACAAGCTGCAAATCATGATGAAAAGAAAGTATATAATATCCAGAAACTATAAAAACAATAAAAAATTCATTGATAAGATTGAGAATAGGACGCTGAAGGAAATAAACACGGGTAATCAGAAGTACGGAAAAATAACTAATCCGGAGGACCATACGATCTGGACGAAGGCTTATCCGAACTACAAGGCCAAAAGAGTGAGCAAGGCAATCGATTTTGAAGGGCAAATCGTCAGAATCATAAAGTATAACAGAACCAACAAAGGCGGCTATTACCTTTTCGAAATCGATAATAAGAAAATTGGCTGGTTAAATACGGGTGCATTCGAAGTCATAGAAGAGCCAATCCTGTTAAAAGAACGGGAAGTGCGCGGCACTGCCGAAATTAACTTAGGCGATTATAATATTTGGGATAAGCCTTATGGGCTGCAAGATGCCATGGTCTTGGAAAATGGGCCAAGCTTCAATGGCCGGATCGTGGAATTCGATAAAGAATCGGTTACCCAACTTGGCACTTATGCCCATATATTATTGGACGGGATTTCTATAGGCTGGATCGATAAACAGGCGTTAATCGTACAAGAGGTCCATGGATTGGAAGTGAATAATCAATTCGTTCCATATCCTGATAAAAGTGATTTTAACTTTGTCAATATGGGAAGATTATCACCTGAAAAAGGTCAAGATAATTTGATACGTGCATTCGCAGGCTTTCATGAAAAACACAAAAATAGTAAACTGTATATTTTAGGTCAAGGACCTTTAAAGGAAGATTTGCAGGCAATCATTGATGAGCTGGACTTAAATCATTCCATTCATCTTTTGGGCCAGCTTGAAAATCCATTTTCGTTCATGGAAAAATGTGACTGCTTCGTTCTTTCCTCACATTATGAAGGGCAGCCTATGGTATTATTGGAGGCAATGACTTTAGGAATGAAAATCATGGCTACTGATATAGTGGCTAACCGAACCGTTTTGGAAAACGGTAAATATGGTTTACTTGTCGAAAATAGCATAGATGGACTGGAAAAGGGCCTATCTACCATGGTTAGTCATGATAATCCTAAACTAGCGAAGTTTGATTACACCCAATATAATGGATTGGCCATGGAAACCTTCAATAAATGCTTATAAAATGAGGGAGGTTCTTATAATTTGACCTCACACTAATGGCATATATAGATTGAGAAAATTGGCAAGAATTCATTTAAGCTTAAAGTAAAAGGGGAAATTCTATATGATTTTGGTCGTTGGCGGTGCAGGATATATTGGAAGTCATCTTGTAAAAGAGTTAGTGAATACTGAAGAGGTTGTCATTCTGGATAATCTCTCAACCGGTTTTCGTTCGCTGGTCGATTCGAAGGCCATCTTGGTGGAAGGAAATTTAGGGGACGAAGCGGTCTTGAATGATATATTCCTTAAGTATCCCATTAAAGCTGTTATGCACTTTGCTGCAAATAGCTTGGTTGGGGAGTCTGTCCAAGATCCTTATAAATACTATGAAAATAATGTAGGTGCAACTCTTACATTGTTGAATACCATGCTCAAGCATGATGTTAAGAATTTCATTTTTTCATCAACGGCAGCTACTTACGGGATACCGAACGTTGATATGATTGATGAGGATCAGCCAACCAATCCGATTAATCCATATGGCCGCTCGAAATTGATGGTAGAGCAGATATTAGGAGACTTCGCAAAAGCATATGGACTTCATTATGTCGTCTTGCGTTACTTTAATGCGGCCGGAGCACATGCATCGGCAGAAATCGGTGAAAGCCATGACCCGGAAACACACTTGATTCCGATTATTTTACAGCATTTATTAGGGCAACGTGAGAAGATTTCCGTGTTTGGTACGGACTATGACACAGAAGATGGCACTTGCATCCGTGATTATATCCATGTAACGGATTTGGCTCAAGCCCATATAATCGCGCTTCAAGCCCTTTTATCCGGAAAGAAGGATACGGCCACCTACAATCTTGGGAATGGAAAAGGATTTTCGGTTAAGGATGTAATCGACACTTGTGAAAAAGTCACGGGAGTGAAACCGACCATCGAGTATGCAGACCGTCGTCCTGGAGATCCAGCCCGTCTTGTTGCTTCGGCTAATAAGATATATGAAGAACTTGGGTGGAAAGCATCGATAGATTTGGAAGAAATCATTGAAAGTGCGTGGAAATGGCATAAATCTCTTTTGAAATAAAGGTCCGGATAGATTAAAAGTCGTTTCAGACTGTAGACAAACTCGAAGAAAAGCGAGTTTGCCTGCAGTTTTTTTATTTGTAAAAAGGTTGCAGTTGATTTCAGAAAACCTCTCCCTTCCTTTGGGGTCTCGGCTAGCCAGTTATTCGACCTACCTCGTACCCGGCAGTTTTCATTCTAAGCTTCCAGTGCTTTCTGTAAGGATTTTTTCATGGCTTTTACAAAACTCCGGCGTGTTTCATCGGTTAATTCCAACAGGGAAAGATAGGGGTTTAGATCTTCCAGTTCTACTAATAAAAGTTCACCTTGTTCATTCCGGCAGGCATCAACGCGTTGGATTCCCCAATCAAGATTGTTCCATTCAATAAATCGTTTAGCAAAGGCCAGGTCTGCCTCTGTAGGTATATATTCTTTTAATTCCCATCTTTTCTCTTTGTCAGGCGCATAAAGGGCATACTGAAATTCTGTATCGATAAAATAAAAAGAGACTTCATACTCAAAGTTGATAAATGGCTGCACCAATGTGTTCTTTGATTCTGAATCCACTTTATTTCCCAATTCTTCTTTCGTGACAAATTCCAAACCGATGGAATCCGCGCCATCCTTCGGCTTGACGATATACGTTTCCACATCAGGAAGTTTATTTAAGGATTCAAGTGTATCGATGGTCGGAATGACAGGGAATTGAGCATTCGTCAGTTCAATTAAGTATTCCTTCCCGTTCATATCAGCCTTTCCAACAAATGAATTGTACGTTTTCAAATAACCAGCAGCCACTCTGTTACGGAATGCTAGATACTTATCTTTAAAATTCGCGACTGGACCAGCATTTCGAAATACGATTAGGTCAAAATCCTTTTCAAACGTTTCAATGTCTTCAGGATGGCAAAGTACTAATTGAAAATCTTCTCTAAGTTTCGAAGTAAGGAACAAATCCTCCTCATAATAATTTCTTCCTTTTGCTTCATAGTATAAATCTGTTACGAATAATAGTGTCTGCATTATTCCCGCACCTGCTTTTCCGTTATTTTCATTGATTATGATCAAAACAAAAAATCCCGACTCATTAAGAGACGAGATTTGAACTCGCGGTACCACTCTTGTTTAATAAAATGCTTCGAAAGCACTTTACTACCCTTTACAAACGCACAATAATACGTTGTCCCATATAACGGGGGAAACCGGTAAAGCTTACTGAAGATTCGGCTTTACTTCTCGGGGATGATTTTCGGTTATATTCTGGACACTGGCTTTCAGCAAAGCACCAGCTCTCTTTGGAACAGAAGCTATAACGTACTCCTTCCCTTCATGGAATTTTACAATTAGATGAATTTGAGTAATTGTACAATAGTCAGAAAATAAAATCAATGGTCGTTTCACTGAGTATAGGACGAAAGAGGGATTTTAATGAAGATATAGAATTACTATTAAAAGAGAAGTACCATTCATTTAATAGGAGATGTTAGATTTGAAAAGGGTAAGGGTTTTTCATTATGATGCGTTCAGTAGTAAACCGTATAAAGGAAATCCGGCAGGTGTGGTTTTAGATGCGGATGGACTGACGGAAAAGGAAATGCAGGATATAGCGCTGAAGGTGGGGTTCAATGAGACCTCTTTTCCCATGGAGTCCGATATTGCCGATCTTAGAATCCGTTATTTTACACCAGGGCACGAAATGAATCTCTGCGGACACGCGACAATGGCTACCATCCATGCACTGAAGACCAGGGGATTATTGGATAAAGATGAGCTGATGATTGAAACAGGAGCGGGAATATTGCCAATCAAGATCCATACGACCGCGGATCAAGAGGTATACATTACGATGAAGCAGGCCGCTCCACAGTTTGAAGAGTTCAGCGGAGATAAAGGCAGCTTGGCCAGTTCCCTGGGACTTGATATAGAAGATCTGGAAAATGAATTACCTATTGTTTATGGAAGTACAGGCTTATGGACTTTACTGGTTCCGGTAAAAGAACGCGATTCATTCAAAAGGATGAAGGCGAACAATAAACTGTTTCCGCAATTATTAAAGGAAATGCCAAGAGCTTCTGTTCATCCCTTTTGTCTGGAAACGTATGATAGTGATGCCCATATGCATGCCAGGCATTTTTCCTCACCATTTTCAGGTACGCTTGAAGACCCTGTTACGGGAACGGCTTCAGGTGTAATGGGCGCTTATTATGCAAAATACATAAAGGATGGTCTTGAAGATGAGGTGCACCTGTTAATCGAACAGGGACATGAAATCGGGAAGGATGGGAGAGTTCGCGTTACGGTTACCAAAAACCATGACATATACGATATTGAAATCACCGGGAATGCTGTCTACGTTAAAGAATTTGAAGTGGAAGTCTAAAGGTTCATACAGATGCGGGTGGGCGGTTGAATGATAAGCATATAAAAACCCTGTGCTAAGACGTTTCATGTCTTAGCACAAGGTTCTTATTGAATCATTCTCCCATGCTCATTCCTTTTAAAACGACCGCAGTCAGAAACACGGTCACGCAAATGATTGAGGTGGATACTTACAATCACTGTCGGTAAAGTCAAACCCTCCTTTAGATGATGGTCACGCCGCTAAGATCAACCTTAGCTCCATGTAAAAAGTTGTAAGTGAGTTTATCCATCGAAGCTCCAGTAAAGTCGATTTTCTTTAAATCGGACATCCGAAATTGAACATTGATGAGTGTGGCATCGCGAAATGATGCCTTTTTCAATGAAGAACCCTCGAAAATGGTTTGTTTGAATGTTTCCTTATCAAAAATAAGACCAGATAAATTACAGCCTTTAAAATGGGTTTTATTATAAATGCAGTTCTTGAAAGTTACTCCTTTTAAATTTGCGCTTTTAAATAAGGTACTGGTTAAATTGGCGTTTTCAAAGATGCAATTATTTAAGTTAGTGCTTTTAAATGTGCTGTTCGTCAGGTCGGAATGGCTGAAATCAGAACGGCTTAAATCGCAGGAATTAAATTTTCCATCATGGACCGAAACTGAGCGGAAGTCGGAATCCAATAAGCGTTGCCTGGAATAGTCCATGCTTATCGCCTGCTCAAGCACATTGTATTGCAGATTGAGCGATTCCATGAGCTCTGATACTTCCCCAATCGAATCCACAGTCAGCTTATACGCTTCCTGCTCACTGGCACCATTCCCTCTATGGTCATTGTATTTTTCCAGTAAGTTTTGCAGCAGTTCTTCTTCCAATTCCTTTGCTGTCTTTGCACTTTTGTACGGGGCAAAAATGTTATGAACATGTGCATTCAGTTTTTCAATCACATTTCATCTTCCTTTCTTACAAGAGGCGCTCAAGTATTCGCTTGGCCTGCTCCCAGTCATTTTTATTTTGGATATATGTGTCTTCCCCGATCGGGGTGATTTTGTAATATTTCCTTCTCCCGCCTTGTGTGGCATCTCCCCAATAAGAGATGATGCATCCGTCCTTTTCCAGTCGTTTTAAGCTGGAATACATCGTCGCTTCCTTAATTTCATATTGCTCATCCGAATCCATATATATCAGTTTGCTGATTTCATAACCATATTTATCGCCACTTTGCAGGAGTTTTAGAATCATCGTATCTACATGTCCGCGAAGCAAGTCAGAGGATAGTTGTCGTTGAACCAAATCCTCACCTCCTTTGGTATATCTTATAGTATATTACTATGACAGTCAAGGTAATGTATTTGAAATGAATCGCGCAGGTGTAATGTCTGCATTTAAGCGGGCAGGGAAGCGCAGCATGGAGATTAATCTTACTAATTAGTCAGATATAATATCCGTTTGGAAGGGATTTTTAATGCTTTATAGAAAAAGTAAGCAAAGGGGTGGGGATGCTGAATAATTCGTGGAATAAAGTGATTTATAAGGTTTGGTCGCCGATTTATGATAAAATCTTCAATTCTCATCTCTTTTTAGATGCCAGGAAAAGAATATTTGAAGAGATGCATTTTCAAGATCATGCAAAGGTTCTGTTTGTGGGCGTAGGTACGGGGGCCGATTTGGAGCTGGTCAAGAACCTTGACCTTGAGATAACGGCGATAGACCTATCAGCTGATATGCTAAAAAAAGCGATGGAGAAATTTGATAATACATCAATCAATTTTCTCGATATGGATGCACAGCATATGGAATTCGATAATGAATCGTTTGACTATATAGTGGGAAGTTTGATTCTTTCCGTCGTACCTGATGCCGGTGAATGCCTTCGGGAGATGATCAGGGTTTTAAAAGGCGAGGGGGAAATTATACTATTCGATAAGTTTATCCCTAAAGATGAAGTGCTTTCACTACCCAAAAAGTTTCTGCGGCCCATCATTAGATTTTTAGGAACGGATATTGGTTTGCGGTTTGAAGACTTGTTCAGGTAGACATGATACGAATGTGAAAATTGAAGAAGATCGACCGATCATGCTGAATGGAATGTATAGGAAGATAATCATCCGTAAACGTATGTGAGGAAGGTGATGGAGGAGGCATGTTTCAGAAGTGGATCTGGAGCCAATTGAAAAATCCGAAAGGACCCCTATCCAAATTGAATAGCCCCACATTATCCAGATTGGCTCAAGTGAACATTCTTGGCAAGAATTACGGTGTCGACATTTCAGAAGAGATGGTCAAAGCAGCAATGAGGAAGAATAGGAAGCATCTAAATGCTGGGGTGGTGGAAATACAGGTTTCCGATATCGATAGCTTACCTTTTAAAAATGACTTCTTTGATAAAGTATTCACCGTCCATACGATTTATTTTTGGGATGATATTGGACGCGGTTTAAGTGAAGCATACCGAGTGTTAAAACCGAGTGGAAGGCTCCTATTATCAATAATGGATAAGTCCAAAATGGTATTGATGGAGCGAACAAAGGACTTTAAACTGTATTCCATAAAGGAGATAGAAGGTAACTTGATACAACGCGGATTCAAAGACATCAGGATACATCATAGAGCTGAGTAATGTTGTTTGGAAGCTAAAAAAATGATCCTGACTCCTCATTTCCCTTGGGATAGCCTGTTTAACCTGAATGCTGTAAAGAGCATGTAATGCATGTATGAAAGCCATGTCTTCCCTAACATGGATAAGGAGCTGTTCATCGGGTTATTAAGTAAGAATGGATCTTACCATCGGAAGGTAGTTTGAAGACATCTTTGATGCCCTTAAATTCCAGTGACCATTATATAAACAAAAAGGTCCAATAGTGTCTGAACGCCATATGTTAAGAATTTTTGATGCAGCTGTTACATAGGCACAGGCTGAAACCAGTATAATTAAATGGTGGGATAAAATGGGAAGAGGTGAAGGTATTGTCGGAGACGATTACAACCTATGAAGATTTATTGAATATGCTGGACTCGTTATTGCGTGAGCCAACTGCATTCTGGAATGATTTTTATGAAGACCGTGAAAAGGGGGTCCCCTTTTTCGAAAATCTCCCTGATGAGAATTTGGTTACATATTTTGATGGTGGGTTAATTGGGCCAGGAAAGGTTCTTGAGCTTGGGTGCGGACCTGGAAGAAATGCCATTTACCTTGCTCAAAAGGGCTGTTCCGTTGATGCGGTGGATCTTTCGAAGGAAGCATTGGACTGGGGAAAAGAACGAGCGGCAGAAAAGAAAGTGCACGTGAACTTCATTCAAAGGAATATATTTGATTTGGATATTGAGGAAGGGCAATATGACTTCGTGTATGATTCAGGTTGTTTTCACCATATTGCTCCACATAGAAGGATCAATTATTTGGAGATGGTGAAAAAGGCGTTAAGGCCTAAGGGATTGTATTCGATTACTTGTTTTGTCGAAGGCGGCATATTGGGTGGTGCAGATCTTTCAGATTGGGAAGTATATAGGCAAAGAAGCCTTAAAGGCGGATTAGGTTTTACTGAAGAAAAACTCAGAATGATCTTCAAGGAATTTGACGTGCCGGAAATACGTAAAATGAGGAATATGGAACAATCGGATGAAACTTTTGGGGTGCAAGGTTTATGGACGGCCTTATTTATGAAAAAGTAATTCTCATAAGATGGGCGAAATGGTGATGAACGGAGGGGCTGGGAGCAGGGAAGAAAAGGGAGGATTTGTTAACTAAATATAAAAATGGTAAACTGTAATAATAAAATGCTATTTGGGTGAACGCAGATTTACCAGAATAATAGATGTAGGTTCTTGCAGATTTTTTTTTTTGAAAAACAGTGTTTGTATGGTTTCAAAAACGGCTGGGAAGGTATATGGAAAGAGGGGACCAATGGGTATCAGATCATAAGATTTTAAGTATGGAAGAGGTTATCTTCGATGCTTACTTTGATGATGATATTTCAATAACCTGACAATACTGATTTCTGTAATTAGCTGCATTGGATGTATTGATTACTGAGACCAATTGGAATGCTATTTTATAAAAAAAATAGGTGGAGAAACTTATGCACAGAAATAAAGAACTATATTCCTTTTTATTGGGTGTGGCAGGACAATTAACTGAGGATTGGTACGCAACATTGAATAAGAACGATAAGGCGGGGGTTTATAGCTCAACCGATTTCAAAGTGATTAAAAAACTTAAGCAGCAAAATAATGAATTCCATTTACGTTTCTTTCAGATCTTTGTTACAGAGGAGAGGGAATTCTTTAATTGGCTTGGTGATTGGATTGAAGATATCGGTCAGGATGAGCAGCATTTAAACACACCCATCTATTTTATATTGAGGGAATTCTTTCGAACGCAAGAGCAATACCTGGATTATATTGACCGGTTTGTGGGATTGCATGGAGATAAATATACGCAGGAAGAAATAAATTCCTGGTATCGGATAGTGGTGAAGGTGTTCAGTGAAGTGATGGAGAGGTTTACGGAAGCGAATCATAGATATGCCAATAAAATCTTGAAAGCCCAACAGGCAACGATCGATGAATTGAGCACGCCCATCATTTCCCTTAAAGAGAACACGGCTTTGCTTCCCCTGATAGGCGATATTGACACGACTAGGGGCATGTCCTTGCTTGAAAACACATTACAAAAGTGCGCTGAAAAAAATGTCACAAGGCTTTTCATTGACCTATCGGGCGTTCATGCAATTGATGGTGCATCCGCTCACCAGCTGTCACAATTGATTGAATCCTTACATTTGATCGGTATTCAAACAACCCTTTCAGGACTTCGGCCGGAAATAGCCATGACTACCGTTAAGCTTCATCTGCCTTTTGATAAAGTGACGATAAAGTCCACTCTTGCCCAAGCAATCACTACGATAAAATAATACATACATCCAGGGCATAGAGATGCTCGTTAAAAATATCATCGAGAAGACCTCCATATGGCGGTCTTCTCGCATGTATAAGTGATGCTGCATTCAAAATAGGTACAGGGTCCATAAAGCATGAGCCGGAACCTGTTGGATTATTCAATATTGGCAAAGACGGCTAGATCTTCTTTATTGCCAACCACTAAAAGTATATCATTTTCATGGATATCCTGATCCGGTGAGGGGGCTATGATGATTTCTCCATTACTCACGATGGCAATGACGCTGATATTATATTTTGCCCGTAGATCAAGCTCCCTGAGGCTTTTTCCCTTCATGCTCATGGGGAGGATGATTTCCTCGATATTGTATTCTTTAGAGAGTTCTATATAGTTCAGCATGTTAGGGGAAAGGAGTTGGTTCGCGACCCGCTCCCCCATATCCCTCTCAGGATAGATGACCCAGTCGGCTCCGACTTTAGTAAGCACCTGACCGTGATTTTTATTAAGTGCTTTGGCAATGACCTTATCGACCCCAAGCTCTTTTAAAAGCAAGGTAGTTAAAATGCTCGATTGCATGTCATTTCCGATGGCTACGATGACACAATCGAAATTACGGATTCCGATTGATTTCAATGTCTCTTCTTCAGTCGTATCCGCCATGATCGCATGGGTAACGCTCAGTTCCGCATTCTCGACTCTTTCCTCGTTGACATCAATACCCAATACCTCTTGGCCAGCCGTATATAATCTATGGGCCACACTGGTTCCGAATCTGCCTAGACCGATCACGGCATATTGTCGTTTTCCCATCTTTTACACTCCTTCATTTATGTTTAACCAATCATGATTTTCCCTTTTGGACGTCGGAACGGATCTGGTTTGCGCCTCATAGCGATGGCAAAGGCCAAAGTCAAAGGACCCACACGGCCTGCAAACATCGTGAAAATGATGAGCATCCGGCCAACCGGTGATAATTCGGGGGTCAAACCCATTGAAAGTCCCACGGTGGCAAATGCTGAAGTGGCTTCAAATAAAATCATCAAGAAGTCACTTCCGCTTTCAGTGATGGTCAGCAGAATGGAGATGATTGAAACCATGAATACGCCAATGAATGTAACGGACAATGCTTTAAAGATCGTTTCACTCACAATGCGGTGCCGGAATAATACCACATCACCCTTTCCTTTAATCTGTGACCAAACCGTTCCGATAAGCGTTGCCAATGTAGTCGTTTTAATCCCGCCGCCAGTCGATCCGGGTGAAGCCCCGACGAACATCAAGAAAATGATGAGCAGTAATGTAGGCTGAGTTAAATCAGGGATATTCAGCGTATTGGAGCCTGCCGTCCTTGGTGATACCGATTGAAATAATGATGACAGCATTTTACCCATGAAAGATAAAGGCTGCAATGTCTTGGCATTGCCGAACTCGAATAAAAAGATTAAAATTGCGCCGGCAATCGTAAGTGCCAAGCTAGTCGTCAGAACAACCTTCGTATGTATGGATAAACGATGGGTATCACGGTATTCGTATATTTCATTCATCACGATAAAACCTATTCCGCCAAACGTGATGAGGAAGACGACCGTAAGGGTTACGAAGGGATCCGATACATAAGGGGTTAAACTCTTGAATTCCCCCATTAAATCAAAGCCGGCATTATTGAAATTCGATATGGAATGAAAAATCCCGTAATAGATTGCTTTGCCGATTGGCATGTCAAAAGAAAAGCGAATCGATAGAATAAGGGCACCCATGCCCTCAATGATGGCCGTGAAAATTAAAAGCCGTTTCACTAACCTGACTACACCTGCCATGGATAGATTATTTAAGGATTCCTGCAAGAGTAACCTGCCTTTTAAAGAAATCTTTTTGCCTAAAAGGAAAAAGAAAAATGTCGCAAATGACATGAACCCTAAACCGCCTATCTGTATCAGTGTTAAGATGACCAACTCACCAAAAGTGGTGAAGGTCGTTCCTGTATCCACTACGACCAGTCCTGTTACACATGTAGCGGAAGTCGAGGTGAATAAAGCATCCAGAAAAGAAAGACCATTGCCGTTTTCTGTGGAAATCGGCAGGGTTAATAAATAGGCCCCAATAAGTATCAGGAAGGCAAAGCCTAGTACAAGTATTTTGGGCGGATCCAATAAATTTTTTTTCATTCTCAAATGATCATCCCTACCTAAAAAAATGTGTAAAACTGTATGGTATTTTAATCATCAATCTGCTTTCAGAAATCTTTTTAAAGGCATAATAAAAAGACCAGCGAAAACAACGAACAGTATTTTGCCACAAAAAGCGTGCAAAAAAACTCCCGAAATAGGCGGTCTTATGACCTCCTTCGCTTTAGCCGACGAAGTTAGCTGACGGGTAGGATGGCGAAAGAGCTGATCTCATCCCTTCTGCAAGGCAGAATTAACCCCAATTGATTGGGTCCTCCGTACTCAATTCCCTTGAGTTTAGGCCGAAATGCATTAAATTGATAAACGTATTCTACTCCCATCATTTAGCAGTTGTAAACCCCTAAATCGTAAAAAAATATTTCTTTAACAAGACTGAAAATTTACGTTTCATTTACATTTTAAAAACGTATTGACAAATATTAGTTAGCACATTATGATAGGTTCGATTAATCCGATTATTATAACCAGCAACGATGTACTTTATTCAATAATTTCAAGCAGAACATGCTATTTGCCAATCAAAATTTGTAATATATAATATTATGCTTCTTGTGTAAATGATAAAGAAAAAAAGCAATGCATTCGTATTTAAAAATTCAATACATTTTATTAAAAAGGCGGGCAATTATGGAGAAGACGTTCAATAGATATGTTATTAATGCTACAGGCAAGGGTGGCCAGACATATTTAACACAATGCCAGGATAAAGATGCACTAAGGAAATGGATAGCCGATCATGAGGATCAAATCATCATGGATGAGTTAAGGATAACGGATAAGAAAAAGAATCCGTTTTTAAAATTGTTTTCCCTAAGGTAAATCAACTAAAATCCTAACATCATTAGCGGTATTCAATTATGAAATCCCTGTGCTCTATCCGGGAACGCTGAGCGAAAAATCCATATCTTGTTTTGCTTTTAAACTCATTTATTTTAAATGAGTTTTTTTGCTATGAGCATCTCTAAGAGCAGGTATTATTCCGTTGGTAATATAGGAGCGGAAGCCAGGATGTAATCAGATTTAAAGGTATGTTGATGGAACATGCCTTTGATCGTTCATTGTATGAATGTGCGCAATTGGCTGATGAAGTTCAAGATTTGAAAATGGATTTTCGCCATTTCTTCCGCCGTCTGCTCTTCACAATTCTCCAGCCACTCCTGTATCACCCCTAAAATCGCCGATGTCAGGAAGGCGTGCATATACATGCGGAACGCTTCATTTTTAGCTGCTGGATGCTGGCTGATCAAACGCTCCAATAGAACTTCACCGAATACGCGCTTTATTTTTTTGGCAAAAGAAGGATCGCCCTGATCACCAAGAATGGCCCTCAAAGCGTTGGCATGTTCACTGATGAATTGAAAAATCTCTACGAAGGGCGGGTAAAGCTGTTGTTGATGAAGAGCCATAAAAGCCTCTTTCGGCAAAATGGCAGTAATGCGAGTTTGAAGTTCATTTAACAATTCCTGCTGTAAGTGATCCATCAATTCATATTTATCTGTGTAATGCAAATAGAACGTGCCCCGATTAATGTTGGCGCGCTCTGCAATTTTCTTCACTGATACATGTGAGAACCCTTCTGCTTCAACGAGTGCAATGAAATGATATTGTATCTGCATTTTCGTCTTTTGTACCATATCCTCATGAATCGATGCCATGGAATGTCTCCTTCACTGAACATTTTTCCAAATGTGTTGATTGTATTAGACCAAATGCTACCTTAGAATGATGATACACTCAACACCGTGTTAATTAAAGAGAGAGGATGTGTGTACATTGAAAAACGCGATTTCCATTGAAGGAATTTCCAAAGGTTTTCATCAGAAAAAGGTCATTCAGCCATTGAGCCTGAATATTGAAAAATGCGGAATTTTTGGCTTGCTAGGTCCATCCGGATGCGGAAAGACGACCTTGATTAAAATGATTGTCGGATTGATTAAGCCTGATGCGGGTAAGGTCAAGGTTCTGGATCATGAAGTGCCAAATGAAGCACTGTTAATGGATGTCGGCTATATGGCACAGTCCGATGCTTTATATACAGAACTGACGGGAGCTGAAAATCTCGAATTTTTTGCGAAGCTATACCGTTTTTCGAAAAAGGAACGAAGGGAACGCATTCAATATGCAGCTGAAATCGTACAGTTGACGAATGACTTGAATGTTCGGGTTGCGCATTATTCCGGGGGAATGAAACGCCGTCTGTCACTGGCGGTTGCACTCATCCAAAATCCGGCGATTCTCATTTTGGATGAACCGACAGTAGGAATAGACCCTTTGCTGAAACAATCGATTTGGCAGGAACTTGAGCGTTTAAGAAATGAAGATCATAAGACAATCATCATCACGACGCATGTGATGGATGAAGCGGAACGATGCGATAAACTGGCGATGCTGCGTGAAGGTGAAATCATCGCGGCTGGAACCCCGGCAGCTTTAAAAACACAATTTGCTGCGGAAACGCTTGATGATGTTTTTTTAAGGATTGGAGGTGGCCAAGAATGAGAATTGCCTCTCTTATTACTCGAATTACCCAGCAGCTGCGCCGGGATCGAAGGACACTGGCTTTATTTTTCCTGGCTCCATTGCTCATTTTAACGCTCATGTATTTTATTTTCGATACAGAAGCAAGTGATTTGAAACTCGTTGTTACAGGCAGTGATGAAACCATGGTCAAAGCATTGAAACAAGCGGATTTTCAAGTAACGGCTGCTGAGGAATTTTCACAGGGGAAAATGATTGAAAATGATTCGGATGGCTGGCTGCATGTTGAAAATGGCAAAATGAAACTGACACTATTGAACGACGAACCATCACGTGCAAAGGCCATTCAAATGCAAATGATGCAGGCTTTGCAAGGGAATGAAAAAAACACTCCTTCAATTGAGAAGCAATATGTATACGGGGATGCCAGCACAAAAGGTTTTGATACTTTCAGTCCGATGCTCGTCAGCTTTTTCGTTTTCTTCTTTGTATTTTTAATAGCGGGGATTGCGCTTTTGAAAGAGCGTACAAGTGGTACATTGGAACGGCTGCTTGCCACCCCGATTAAAAGATACGAAATTGTAGCGGGCTATGTGATTGGATATGGCTTATTTGCTCTCGTTCAAACCATAATTGTCGTCCTATATGCTGTCAATGTATTGGACATCGTCCTTGTTGGCTCCATTTGGCTCGTTTTACTGACCAATATACTGGTCGCGCTCGTTGCATTATCGCTTGGTACATTACTATCGAGTTTCGCGACATCTGAATTCCAAATGGTACAATTCATTCCACTGGTCATCGTGCCGCAAGTCTTCTTTACAGGGATTTTTCCATTGGATGGCATGTCAGACTGGCTGCAAAAAATCGGGAAGATCATGCCTCTCTATTACGCATCGGATGCCATGAACGGCATTATGTATAAAGGCTTCACGTTCAATGAGGTATTACTGGATCTCCTCATTCTCCTTGCATTTGCAGCCGTTTTTATCACCATCAATATTATTAGTTTGAAAAAGTACCGTTCACTATAAAATGATTAAACAAAAAAGCAGGATTCCCGGAACATGGGGAACCGGCTTTTTTGTTTTACCGGAAGAAGGCCGAATTATCCTTCCCATCGGTTGATTTATTCGAAAAAGCGTCCCCTCGACGAACGGTTTTCTACTGACAGGTTAATGCAGTTTATTGACGGGTTCTTAAAGTTGTCCTAGGATATAAGCATATGCAATGATTTGGAAAGAAATAGAAGGGGGGAGTTATATGTCTCTAAAATCGGTCATGCTTTCCCTTTTGCTGTCGCAAGCATTGTTTTTGTGCGGTTTGCCTTTTTTCCTTCAGCTCCGATTATATTTGAATCCTTTAGTGATCATCGTTGTCTGGTTTTGTATACTTCTTTTCGTTTCGTTTGCGGTACTTTTTTTTCGAGGTGAAACGGTCCGAATTCCGCGCCTTTTGTGGCAGGCTGTATTGTTTGGCTACAGTTTATCATTATTGATTTTGCTGTTCTTTCGACCAGAAGGGCAGGTATATTCGTATAATTTGATTCCTTTTTCTACGATTCTTTTCTATTTATCGAACGAAATGAACGGGCTTGTGTCATTTTATAACCTTAGCGCCAATGTGGGTCTGTTCATTCCATTCGGGCTGTATTTGTTGTCCAGGTAAGGGAAAGAGCCCTCCGCTAAAAGGAAATTGCTTTATCCATTACTTTCGATTTCGGGCATCGAAATCTGTCAGTTTGTTTTTCGGCGCGGAAGTTTGGATGTCGATGACCTTATCCTGAATATGAGTGGTGTTTATCTGGGGTACGTTCTGTATCCATTGTTCACGAGAGTGGCAGTGTTCCAGTATGGAAAAGTAAAAGCATGAGAGGGAGTACAAATATTTTAAATGAAAGGGTGTTTTTTCATGTATAGCACTTTAGAAGAATTATCGAGCCATCCGGTGTTTCATTATTTTGCAGCGATTTCCGAAATCCCAAGAGGATCGGCTAATGAAAAAGCGATCAGTGACTATCTGGTTCACTTCGCTAAGGATAGGGACCTGGAGGTGATCCAGGATGAGGCGCTGAATGTCATCATCAAAAAGCCTGCCACAATTGGATATGAAAGTGCACCTACCGTCATTATCCAGGGGCATATGGATATGGTTTGCGAAAAGAACAAGGGTACGCTTCATGATTTTGAGAAAGATCCGCTTCAATTAAGGATTGTGGGAGACATGTTGTATGCGACGGATACAACTTTGGGGGCGGATAATGGAATTGCTGTTGCGTATGCTTTGGCATTATTGGATGCAAATGATATTCCGCATCCCTCCCTGGAAATAGTCATGACGACTGAAGAAGAAACGACAATGAACGGTGCACTTGCCGTGGATCCGGCTCACTTCAAGGGAAAAATGATGATCAATATCGATTCGGAGGAAGATGGAAAGCTGCTGGTCAGCTCTGCAGGAGGAATACGCGTTCGGCAGGTCCTGCCAATCGGATGGGAATTGGCTTCTATTGTTGATGCTGTATCTTATAACATCAGGATTAAAGGGTTGAAGGGCGGACACTCCGGTATGTCCATCCATAAGGAAAGAGGGAACTCCAATAAACTTTTGGGCAGAGTATTACATGAACTAACGACAGACTTCCCTTGCTACATACAGCAAATGAACGGGGGCCTGAAAGGGAATGCAATTCCTCGTGAAGCAGAGGCAACTGTACTGATTCATGCAGAAGATGTTCAGAAGATAACGGAGAGACTCCAGCAATGGGAAGATACTTTTAAAAATGAACTGCAATCTTCCGACCCTGAGGTATCGATCAGGTTTGAAAAGATCGAAACGGTTTCTTCAAATGTTTTTTCCAAAGAGACGGTGACAAAAGCCATTACCTCCTTACTCGTAATCCCGCATGGCGTTCAAGGAATGAGCATGGGAATAGAAGGATTAGTGGAAAGTTCGACGAATCTAGGTGTCGTTACAACAAATGAAGCGGAAATGATATTCGAAAGTGAAATCAGGAGTTCGGTCAAAAGCATCAAATATAATATGGTCACGCAAGCAAAGGCGATTGCCGACACGCTTGGGTGCAAGCTATTGGTTGACGCGGATTATCCGGAATGGCCCTATAATCCTGATTCGAAACTCAAGAAATTATTTGAAGAAACATACAAAGAAAAATATCATGAAGATATTGAAATCATCGCTGTACATGCAGGGATCGAGTGTGGGGTATTCATAGATAAGTTACCAGGATTGGATACTGTTTCAATCGGACCGGATATGTTTTCCGTACATACACCTGAAGAACACGTAAGCATCCCTTCGACCATAAACAACTGGGAATACTTTGTTTACACATTAAAGAGGATGAAGGATTTATAAACTGCATGTCTGGGGACAGTTGAAATTCTATAGATTTGGAGACGTCCTATCGTTAATCGATAGGACGTCTTTTTTTAGATGATATAAAGGAAAGTGCAAAATTGATAGTGCCAATCAAGTAGCTTGCTTTGATGAGGCTTGACAGACAGTTGGCGGAAAGGGAGCGGATTTCTGGAAACACTGAAACATTTATTTGAGTGTTTGTAAAAGGAGCGTTGATTTCCACTCCAAGCACTCGCTTTCCACGGGCGGTCCGGGAGCCTCCTCGTCGCTTTTGCGCCTGTGGGGTCTCCCTTGGACGCGCTTTCCCCGCAGGAGTCTCGTACCTTCCGTTCCAATCAACTGGATTATTTCTTAGAGAAAACTATATGTAAACTGGATTTCCTTCGAATTTGTCTACAGTCTGAATGAAACAGAGGTTTCTTTACAATCGTTATAAAATAAACTATTGTAAAGAAAACCTATCATTCAGTCTAAAGTATTGTTCTAAATCATTATGTATAGAGGAAGGTATATGGAAATATGGATGTAAAGTATAGAATGGTCGTAGAACAAATGGAGAAAGAAATAGTAGAAGGAAAATATACATTAAATACTAAGTTACCTACTGAAGAAGAGTTGATGAAGAGGTTCGATGTCAGCAGGAATACCATTAGAAAAGCGATCAATATATTGGTTGAGCAAGGTTATATCTATCAAGTGCAAGGAAGCGGCATATTCCTAAGGGAGTTTTCCAGACCGGGATGCATTTCGATGAGGGATATGAGTGGCTTAACCAAAGTGTTTCCAAATGATGAAATGAAAAGTAAAGTGTTGAAGTTAGAGTTAATAGAAGCTGATGAAAAATTGGCCAAGAAAATGAAATGCCAGGTAAAAACCAAAATCTATAACCTCAAACGGGTTAGATACTTAAATGGTGCACCCATTGTAATAGAAGAGTCCTTTTTTAATAAAGACATCATCCCCATCATAAATAAAGAAATCGCAAATGGTTCCATTTATGAATATATAGTCGATGATTTGAAGTTGAATATCGGGTTTGCGGATAAAATCATTTCGTGTGAAAAACTAAATGATGATGATGCCAAGCTGTTGGACCTGCAGCCAGGAGATCCGACCTTAATAGTCGAAAGTACGGTCTTTTTAAAAGCGGGAGCCGTTTTTGATTTATCAATCGAGAAGTATAATTATACTTCTGCCAAACTATTAACATTGACTTAAAAAGGTGGTGTGAATTGGAGTTATCGATTCACACCACCTTTTTAAATCCGCGGTTATGGTTCATTTCTCATTTTTCCCAACTATCCCATAAAACAAAATCTTCATAATATCTTCAGTCAAAGGCAGGATGCTTTGATAAACCTCTTTCCGTTGGATATATTCATTCATCGCTTTTATATAAAATAAAATCGCTTCATTGGATAAATTTGGATCAACATATCCTTGTTCCTTTCCTTGGTTAAACAGATCCATAAAGCGTGGCAGAGCCTTTTCTGTATATATTTTTTCCATATAATTGACTCCGGAAGTGTATTCCCTCATTAAATATTGATAAAAATCTTCATGAATGTGTTTCGCAGTTTCATTCTTCGTGAACATCAGCTGCTTTATTTTTTCAGGGAAAGCAATGTTGCTGGTAAGTATTTGTTCAAATTCATCCAAGGCTATATTTGTATAATGAATAAAAACCTCATGAATCAAGTTATGTTTACTTTCGAAGTAATTATATATCGTTACTTGAGATACATTTGCTTTTTTGGCTATTTCTCCAATCGAAATCTTTTGGACACCATACTCCATGAATAAAGCCAAGGCAGCCTCTAGTATATTCAGTTTTTTTTGTTCCCTGCGGCGTTGAAATCCGTCCATTAATTTCACCTCAACTTTAGTTTAATTAAAAATATGTAATAGAACAATAAAATAAGTTCATAAACTATTGTCAGGAAATAATATTTTATATATTATGAACTAAATCAATTAAAATATTTCATAATTTCTTTCGTATTTAATCCAATGAGGAAGAGGTGGATGAGGAATATCAGTGTTGAAAACAACGGATTTAACGAAAAAGTTTGGAAAGTTTACCGCTTTAAATGGGGTGAACATTGAAGTGAATAAAGGTGAGGTGTTTGGATTCATCGGTCCTAATGGTGCTGGAAAATCAACAACGATCCGTGTGTTGCTCGGGATTTTAAAAGCGACGGATGGGGAGGCGAAGATTTTTGGCATGGATGCATGGAAAGATGCCGTTGAAATTCACAAGCGGATCGCGTATGTTCCAGGAGATGTGAACCTATGGCCCAACTTAACAGGCGGGGAAGTTATTGACCTATTTGTTGAATTACGCGGGGCAAACAATAAAAGCAGACGTGAAGAACTTATAAAAAAATTCGATTTGGATCCTTCCAAGAAATGCGGGACATATTCAAAAGGGAACCGGCAAAAGGTTGCTTTGATTGCTGCTTTCTCATCTGATGCCGACCTTTATATATTGGATGAACCAACATCAGGTTTAGATCCATTGATGGAAAGAGTTTTCCAGGAATGTGTGCTGGATGGGAAAAATGAAGGGAAAAGCATATTACTTTCCAGTCACATTCTTTCTGAAGTGGAAAGATTATGCGATAAAGTGGGCATCATTCGGCAAGGACAAATCATTGAAACGGGAACATTGGATGAGTTACGTCATTTAACGAGAACAAGCTTGCTTGTCGAAACGAAGCAACCTATCCCTGCTTTAGGGAATGTAAACGGTGTTCGGGATATCGTGAAGAAAGATCAAGCACTTTCATTCCAAGTGGATACAAATGAACTGGATAATGTCATGAAGTATATAAGCCAGTTTGGAATTGTGAAATTGGAAAGCGCGCCGCCTACATTGGAAGATTTATTCATGAGCCATTATGAAGGCGAAAGGAAGACTTCTGATACTCGGGCGGGAGGTGCGTTATAATGGCGAACCTGTCCTATCATAATACAGGAAGGCTCTCCCGATTCATCGTACGGCAAGATCGGATTCGGATCCCTGTTTGGATAATTTCCCTATCGGTCCTTTCATTTATGGTTGCAATGGCATTTACCGATCTGTACCCGACTGGGCTAGAAAGGCAAACCATTGCAGAAACGATGAGGAACCCTGCAATGACAGCGATGGTGGGGAAAGGTTACGGTCTGGATGACTATACAAACGGAGCGATGATGGCGCATCAAATGTTACTCTTAACTGCCATGGCCGTGGGGATAATGAGTATTTTACTTGTTACGCGCCATACACGCGCAGATGAAGAGGACGGCCGCATCGAGATGATCCGTTCTTTGCCGGCTGGCCGGTTGGCTAATTTATTTGCAACCATTTCCGTATCGTTTGGAACGAATGCATTGATCGCGATAATAACGGGTTTCGGATTGTATGCCCTGGGAATTGAAAGCATGGATTTGGAAGGTTCCCTTATGTATGGAGCAGCTTTAGGGGCAACAGGTATTTTCTTCTCGGCGATAACGGCATTATTTGCCCAGCTTACGGAGAGTGCGCGAGGTACGATTGGTTATTCCATCACTGTATTGCTTCTCTCCTATCTTATTCGGGCGATTGGGGACGTTAGCAATGATACCCTTTCCTGGTTTTCTCCATTGGGTTGGGTTTTAGGTTCAGAAGTATATGTGAAAAATTATTGGTGGCCCATCATCCTTACGATCGGTGCGGCAATCACTTTGGTTGTCCTATCTCTATATTTGAATGCCATCAGAGATTTGGAAGCTGGATTCATACCGGCTAAGCCAGGCAGGAAATATGCTTCATCGTTTTTAAAAAGTCCGCTTGGCCTTGCGCTAAGGCTTCAGCGTATAGGATTAATTGCGTGGGCTGCCGGAATGTTCATTTTGGGAGCATCTTACGGTTCTGTTTTAGGTGATTTGGAATCCTTTTTTGCAAAAAATGAAATGATGGCCGAACTATTGACGCCTGTTGAAGGCTATTCGCTGACAGAACAATTTTTGACGATGTTGATGTCAGTCATCTCCATGATTTGCACCATTCCGCCTTTAATGGCGATGTTAAAGCTTAAAGGGGAAGAGAAAAAGAACCGTACTGAACATTTACTGAGTCGCGCTGTATCCCGTACAAGGCTTATGGGCAGCTATCTTATCATCTCCGTCATGGGCGGTTTTCTCATGATTACCCTTGCTGCAATCGGTCTTTGGGCAGTTGGGAATTCGGTGATGGATGAAGGGATTGCTTTCGGCACTTTATATAGCGCAGCAATGGTCTACCTGCCTGCAATGTGGATCATGCTTGGTCTCGCAGTGCTGTTTATTGGCATTGCACCAAAATTATCTGGCTTGACTTGGCTTTACTTGACATACTCAATCTTAGTCGTTTATTTAGGGGGAATGCTTCAATTTCCGGAATGGATGGGTAAACTGACACCATTTGGCCATATTCCGAAACTTCCTGTTGAAAATATGGACTTCATGAAAGTATCCATACTTACCATCATAGCCATGGTATTACTGGCTGTTGGCTTTATCGGATATAACAAACGGGATATCCGGGGTTAACGTTTCGACTATGATTCTATTATTCCTGCAAAAAGCCTGATTTCTCGATGTTTCAATGAGAAATCAGGCTTTTATTGGTTTTCAGCCATGGGGTAGCAATAATAGTACACCTAGCGCAATGATGATAAAGAATAAATAGCTTTCGAATTTCTTCGCAGGAATTCGCTTATTCATGAAGATTCCGAGACCTGTCGCCAGTAATATGGCTGGAATGGAATAAACATAGAGAATTAATGAATCGGCTGTCCACAGTCCGCCTAGCGCATGCCCCGTCACGACAAGGATTCCGGATATAAGAAAATGGGCTTGCAATGTTCCGCGGAATCGATCTGGTTTCCATTTTCGTAAAGTACCATATACGACGACCGGCACTCCATTAAAGTTATATGCGCTGCCAAGGACTCCCGACGCAAAACCGAACGGCCATACCCAGCCCTTCGAGGTGAGTAACGGTTTATCCACAGCCTGGAAAAGTTTTTGCTTAAGAAGGGAGTATCCTCCATATGCCATCAAAAAAACACCGAGTGCAGAAGTAATGATCATCGAAGGTGCATAATGGAGCAAAGCGAGGCCGGCTGGTATGCCGATGACCGTTGCAAGAGCGAGTCTGATTAATACCGAACGTTCGATATGATGCCATCCGCTAACGACAGTTAGTGAGGCAACGGTAAGACCTGCCAATCCAATCAGGGAAACCGAAGTATTAAGCGGAATGTGAAGCAAGGCAAGCAGGGGCATGCTGACTATCGCTTCACCGAACCCGAACATCGTCCGCATCAAGGCGCCGATAAAGACTGCACCTACCACCAATATGATGCTGCTGATCGTCATTATTTAACCTCCTGAAGCAAAAATTCACCCTTCTGTAATTATACCATACCAATCGGGTTTTAGTTTGATGTAACCTTGTTTTGAAACAGGTTATTTAGAGCTTGAATTACTCTCTTCAATGCGTTTGGTGTGTGTTTTAATGGGGAGATACACACCCCTTGTTATTGTTGCTCAGGAGTCAGGAATGAGGCTGGAAAAGCGGGTGTATATCTTGATGTGTTGATTTATTTTGATGTGAGGGTTTTCGTGCGCCCGGCATGGG